>JAEXPG010000315.1 GCA_023447015.1 Verrucomicrobiota bacterium | reverse complement strand
GTCTTCATGGGCGAAGGGGCGGGGCTCAGTGTTCGAACGGCAGGGCGCACTGGCGGACGAGATCGCCGGGGATGCGCGCGAGGTTGGGCGAGCGGTGGACCAGCAGCGCACCCTCGTGGCGCGCGGTGGCCGCGGTGATGGCCTCGGTCATCGTCAACGGGCTGTCGGTGCGGCGGAGGATCTCCTCGGCGCGGGCGACGATCTCGCGCGTGACGGGGATGGGGGCGATGAGTTCCTCGGAGTAGAGCTGGAACGCCCGTGCCGCCGCCGCGGCATCGCGGACGGTCGCGGCCAGCCGGGCCTTGAGTTCGAGCAGGGCGACGGCGGGGAGGCCGGGCTCGACGGCGTTCTCGGCCAGGAGGGCGTTGACCTGATCGGCGCCCGGCTCCTCGAAGTAGTGTGCGAGGATGGCCGAGGTATCGAAGACGTGGGTGATCATCCGGCGGACTTGGGGGCGGAGTCGGGGGGCGTGGATCCGAGGTACGGGCGGCCGGCGCCGCGCAGGCCGTTGGCGATGGCCTTGCGGTCGGGCAGGACGCGGACGCGGATGACGGCCGGCTGGTTGGTCGGCTGCCATTCGAGGCGGCTGCCCGGGACGATCCCCATCGCGGCGGCGAGCTTCGCGGGGATGGTGATCTGGTGCTTGCCCGTGACCGTGGTGATCATGTGGAGGCGAACGGAACGGCGACCATCTCGCAGCGCTGCGGGGACAAGCTACCGCCCTTGGCGGCGGCCGGGGTAGTCGGCTTGGCCGTGGCGGAACCCCATTGGCGGATGGGGTGGGTGCAGGTCATGCGAGTCCGCGACCCGCGGCGTCGGGCGGCTGAGGTCAGCCGCAGGAGGCCAGGAGTTGCGGCGGAAAATCGAGGTGGGCCGGGCCGGTGTGGCGCAGCGATCCGGTCGGCAGGCAGATGCGGAGGTCCTGGCCGAGCAGGGCGAGCAGCACCCAGGCGCGGCCGCGGCCGGAGTCGAAGGAGATGAGGCGCCCCTCGGTGCCGGCGAGACTGCCGGTCAGGACCTCGATCCAGTCTCCCGGGACCAGCAGCGGTGCGCAGGAGTGTTTGCCGGAGGCGTGAAACCGGAACAGCTCGATGAGCGAGTCGGGCACGTCGGGGATGTGTTCGCCGAAGTGCACGAGCCCGGTGACATCGGGCGAGCTGACGGCGAAACGCAGGTCCTCGGGGAGGCGGAGCCGGGCGAAGAGGTAGCCGGGGAAGAGTGCCTCGGTCGTGGTGGCGGCGGTGCCGCCGCGCCGGGTGTGGCGGACGGCGAACCGCGGGGCGAGCGTCTCGACGCCGGTGCGCTGCGTCAGCGTGTGTGCCGCGAAATGCTCGCGCTTGGGATGGGCGCGCAGGCAGTACCAGCGGAGCGGCGAGGCGGCATTCATCGGCCAGTGGCGACGGGGAACCCGGAGCGGCGAAGGGATCGCCCGCCCGCACCCGCGCGGTCGACCAGGACAGGAACCGGAGCGGCGGCGTGCGTGGAAGAGCGGAGGTTCATGGAGCGGACGAGATCAAGGAACCCAGCGTCTGACCGGACCGGGAATCCCGGACTGGAAAGGGAGCAACCGGCGCGCGAAGTTTCGCTCGTAATTGACCGGAAATTTACAACCTGATGGCGGAAAACCCGATCATGGAAATCGGGGAAAGTCCTACGGGTGCCCGGGGAAACCCGCAGGCACGGGCGGCCAGTGCGAAAGCAAGGCGGCGCGTCGTTCTGGACCGGCCAGAATCATGGCGCGGCCGGCGTCACCTGGTCGGCGGCGACGCGTGGGCCATGGTGGGCGGTGGGGCGATCGGGCCGAACGGCGGGACCTTGACCGCGTCCCGGCGGCAGTCCAACGGGATCGGCGTTCAGATGTCCGCCGCGGCCGAACCGGTCGGCATCGACGGGTGCAGTGCGACGTAGAAGGTCGCTCCCTCGCCCGGTTTGCCCTCGGCCCAGACCCGCCCGCCGTGGCGTTGGACGATGCGGCGGACGTTGGCGAGGCCGACTCCGGTGCCCTCGAATTCGGAGGCGCGGTGGAGGCGCTGGAAGACGCCGAAGAGCTTGCCCGCGTACTGCGGGTCGAAACCGGCGCCGTTGTCGCGCACGAACAGGATGTGCTCGCCGGCGCCGGGGGCGGCGGGCCGCTCGCCGATCTCGATCACGGCCGGCCGGCGCTGGCGGGAGAACTTGACGGCGTTGCCGAGGAGATTGGCGAAGACCTGCCGCAGGAGGGTGGCGTCGCCCTCGACCGTCGGCAGCGGGCCGATCCGCCAGTCGATCTCGCGCTCCGCGAGCGAAGGCGCGAGCTCGTCACGCACGGCGGCGACGATGACGGCCAGGTCGCAGCGGTTGTGCTGGAGCTCGGTGCGGCCGATGCGGGAGAAGGCGAGCAGGCTGTCGATGAGTTGGCCGAGGCGCACCGACTCGTTGGAGACGAGGTCGAGGTAATGGGCCTGGGCGGGGTCGATGTGGTCGCGCAGGTTCTTGTGCAGCAGCTCGGCGAAACCGCTGATGTTGCGCAGCGGGGCGCGGAGGTCGTGCGAGACCGAGTAGGAGAATGCCTCGAGTTCCTGGTTGCTGGCGGCGAGGGCGGCGGTGCGGTCGGCGACGCGCATCTCCAGCTCCTCGTTGAGGCGGCGGTAGCGTTCCTCGCTGGCCTGGAGCTCGGTGGCCTTGCGGGTGGTCTCGTCGACCTGCGCGACCAGGCGGCGGTTGCTCTCGTGCAGCTCGGCGGTGCGCTCGGCGACGAGGCGGGCGAGCCGGCGCTTCTCCCGTTTCTCGAGGAAGGCGCCCAGCCAGGCGATGAGGGCGAGAAGCAGGAGCGTGCCGGCCACGTACGCTGCATACGCGATGCTGGTGCGGTACCAAGGGGCGAGGATGCGGAAATCGAGCGTGGCTTCGTGGCCGATGGTGGGGTCGAGGCGCGGTCGCACCTGGAACCGGTGGCGGCCGGCCGGGAGCCGGTTGAAGG
>JAEXPG010000292.1 GCA_023447015.1 Verrucomicrobiota bacterium | reverse complement strand
GCTCGGTCCACCAGCCGTTGAGCCGTTCGATGAGGGCGAGCGTTGTCATGGGGGTTCCTCCGGAAACATCATCGCAGATACCGGACCCCGCGGGTATTACAATCCTGTTTACCCGTTTCCTGCGCCGGGAGCCGGACGCGCCTTGGGCGCTGTTTCGCCCGGTTTCAGAAGCGCAGCGGAAACGCGTGCGACGACGTCGGCGTAGGTCTGCAACGCCGTCTCCCCCGCCGGCTGCAGCCGGTAGAGCGCACGGTCGACGCGCTCGAACCAGCCGTAGACGTTGTTGCGCAGGATGGGCAGCGTCTTCGCCCCGGTGCCCATGGCTCGCAGCTCCCGCGGCGCCAGCGGGCCGGATCGCGCGAGCGCGGCGGCCACGAGCAGGGCGTTCTCGCGGTAGGCCGTGACGAGCGGACGGCGGGTGCTGCCGCCCGAATTGTCGTCGCCGGAGCGCAGGGCCAGCTCGCGCAGGAGGGCGCGGCGGCCCTTGGCATCGCGTCGCCGCTCGAACGGCACGGGCTGCAGGGCGACCGTGAGGACCGGCGAGGCGGCGCGAAGATCGACCACGAGTAGCCCGAGCTCGAGGCGGCGCAGCAGCGGGAGATTCTCCCGCAGGCGCGCCTCGTGCGCCGCGGTCGCCGGCCGCGGCACGGCGACGTAGACCAGATCGGCCACCCGCTGGCGGCGGATCGCCTGGAGCAGGAGGTCGAGCGTGAATCCAAGCTTCAACTCCACGACGAGCACATGGTCGCCCTTCTGCGCGGTCACATCGCAACCGCGCACCTCGGCGCGCACGGTGAAGCCCTGCGCGGCGAGGAAATCGCGCACCGGGGCGTAGAGATCGGTCTCGCGCAGGGTTCGCGCGGAGGCCGGCTCCTGCGATGGCTTGCTCATCGGCGCCGAGCGTTCCGCCGATCGGCCGGTTCGGCCAGCCAGGAAATCGGGCCGGAACACCCGCGCCGTCACAGCTTCGACGTCACTCGATGCGGCCGGTCGGCTGCATCCGCCCCAGTTTCATCGAAAGAACCGCCTGCGCGCCGCGCAAGGTGGCCAACTCGGGAGCCCGGGGCACGATCACGGTCCGGTGGAGCGCCTCGCCGACCAGATCCGCTACGCCGGGAAGCGTGGCATACGGGCCGCAGAGGTGGACCGGGGCGGCCAGACAGTCGTGTTCCCTCATCTTGTCGATCGAGGCCAGCGCGCGGCGATGGTGCCAGTCCAAGCGGAAGCGGAACGGCCGTCCGATGGAAGCGAGACCGTGTTCGGCGGAAGCCACGGCTGGAACCCGCGTGGTTTCGGACGAACCCGGTCGAACCTCCGATTCCGCCGCTTGGAGGCCTGTCAGTCCCCGGTCCAGAAACCGGGTATGCTGCACCTCGGGATCAAGTACCACGCCCGTGGTCGCCAGCGCATGGACAGCGGTCTCCTCGAGCAGGCTGTCGATGCCCCAAGGCACGCAGAAGGAAACAACGGTCTGCGCCCGGCTGATCACGGCAAACTGGGACCAGTCGCGCTCGAGAACCATCACCGCCTGAAACTCCGGATTCTCTACCTCCAGGCCGGCACCAAGCGCCGCCGCCATCGCCGCCTCGAGGATCAACACCTCACGCGCCCCTGCACGGATGAGCGCGTCCTTCACGGAGCCGTGGTTCACACGCGGAGCACAGGCCGCGATCATGCGGGGAGGCACTGCCCTGCGATTCACCTTTGTCGCCGTACGCAGGAGCTGCCGAAAGAACGCCTCCGCAACATCGGGATCCCCAAGACCACCCCGCTGAGTCACACGGAGCAGTTGCGGGGTGCCGGATTTGCCCCGGCACAGGCTGACGGCAGCATCGCCGATCGCCAGAAGCCGACGGCTCGCCGCATCGACGGCCACATAGGCGGGCACCAACTTGCCGTCGCGGCGGCGGTCCGCCACGAAGCCGATGTGCTCCGCCCCGATCGAGAAGGCGAGATCCTCGGCCACCAGCAGCCTGCGCAGGGGTCCAAACCAGTCCATGGCTGCGCGGTGTAGCGCAGATGAGCGGACAAGACGAGGAGAAGCCGGCCGCGAACGCCGCGTGCCGGATCCGCACGGCGGCCGATTTGGGATTGCCCGGCAGAAAACGCGTGCTGACATTCCGTGCCCGCAAACCCGTGCATCGCCGCCGGAGCGCTTTCTCATGTTCCAGGTCACGTTTTCCGATCAGAGCGTCAAGGAGCTCAACAAGCTCGACAAGCTGGCCCAGCTCGAGGTCATCGAGCCGCTGGGCAGCCTGACCGCCGCCCAGCTGGCGCACCCGCGCGAACCGCTCGGGCAGTTCTCGCGCGAAGGCCACACCTTCTACCGGCTGCGCTCGGGCGACTTCCGTTTCTATTTCGAGCGCAACGGCGACACTCTGCACGTGCAGTGGATCCTGCACCGCAACTCCCTCGAGGATTTCCTCTTCCGCACCAAACTGCCGGTGAGCGACCAACAGCTCGTCGAACAGCACTCGAAGTTCTGGAAGTACCTCGAGAGCCTGACCAAATAGGCGCCGCCGCCGAGCCCTTCCACCCTGTCGCCATGCCGTCGGATCTCCATTCGCGCGAGAATCCCTACAACGTCACCCAGGCCAGCCGGATCTATTTCCTGCCAAACCTGATGACGGCGGGAAATCTGTTCTGTGGCTTCGGCGCGGTCATCAAATGCATCCAGGCGCGGTTGATCGCGGATGGCGGCCAGTTTGCGCTGGTCCACACCGGTCATCTTCCGCGGGAGTACTACATCCAGGCGGTCTGGCTGATTCTCGTGGCGGTCCTCTTCGACTCGCTCGACGGGCGGCTGGCCCGGATGGGCGGGCGCACCTCGCTTTTTGGCGCGGAGTTCGACTCGCTGGCCGACGTCGTCTCCTTCGGCATCGCGCCCGCGCTCATGGTGTTCTTCCTGATTCTCGCGCCAAAGGAAGGATTCCAATGGTTCCGCGAGTTCGGCTGGTTTGTCGCGTTCATCTATCTGTTGTGCGCAGCAGTGCGGCTAGCCCGATTCAACGTCATCACCAATCCCCTGCTCCAGCGTGCCGAGCATGAATCGAACAAGGACTTCCTCGGCCTGCCGGTGCCCGCGGCGGCCGGTGCGGTCGCATCGCTCGTGCTGTTTCTCCTCCACCTCTCGGAGAACGACCGCGATCTGCAACGAACCACACTCGCGCTCCCGATCCTCCTGCTCCTGATCTCGTTCCTGATGGTGAGCACAATCCGGTACCCGAGCTTCAAGAAGATCGATTGGCAGACCAAGACACGCCTCTGGACCTTCATCCTGCTGCTGATCGTCGGCGCCCTGCTGTGGAAGCTCCAGGAGATCTCGTTCCTCGTGATTTTCCTCGGCTACATCGGCTTCGGGATCGCCCGCCACGTCCGCCGGCATCTGCTCGGAAAACATCCCGGAGTTCCTCGCAAACACGATGTGAGCAACCCACCAACAAAATCCCGATAACCCGCCCGTCGTGCCGAACCCCTGGTTTGCCGACAATGCCGGCGAAGTTGCTCACACCATTCCGTTCCTGGAACTCTCCTCTGAAAAACGCCCTTGCCGCCGCCCAATCCGCGTTGTTCACAGCCCATAATAAGAAGAATAATCTGTAGTTCCTTCTTCTCCCAATCCACTCTCGTGTCAGTAAACACCCCCAAACACCCGCCCTGCCGCGCATGAAATTCAAAATCAACCGCGACCACTTCAGCAACGGCCTCGCCCAGGTGCTCAATGTCGTCGGCTCGAAAGCCACGATGCCGATCCTCAGCAACGTGCTGATCGAGGCGGACAAGGACCACATCTCCCTTGCCACGACGAATCTCGACCTCGGCATCCGCTGCAAGATCAAGGCCGAGGTGAAGGAGGCCGGTGCGATCACTTTGCCCGTCAAGCGCCTCGCGACCATCGTGCGGGAGCTGCCGAACATCGACGTCTCGATCGAGACCACGCCGAACCACCAGGCCAAGATCACCTCCGGCGGCTCGGTCTTCAAGATCATGGGCATGGGCAAGGAGGAGTTCCCCCCGATGCCGGAGTTCGCCGACGAGAAGTCGGTTGCGCTGGAGCAGGAGGAGCTCGCCACGATGCTCAAGAGCGTCTCCTACGCCCAATCCTCCGACGAGACCCGCTACATCCTCAACGGCGTCTATTTCAGCTTCAAGGACGACAAGCTCACACTCGTGGCGACGGATGGCCGCCGCCTCGCGCTCACCAGCAAGGATCTCACCGCGCCGGAAGCCGCCGGGAGCATCATCCTTCCCGCCAAGACCGTCAGCGAACTTGTCCGCATGCTCGACAAGGGCACGAAGGTCCGTCTCGCCGTCTCGGAGAAGCGTTCCGCCTTCCAGATCGGCACCGACAAGGTCGGGGACAACGGGCTGATCGACAACATCTACCTCTTCTCGAAGGTCGTCGACGGCAACTACCCGAACTACAACCAGGTTGTGCCGAAGGAGACGCACCAGCGCATCAAGCTGGAGCGCGAGCTCTTCCTCCAGTGCGTGCACCGCGCCGCGCTCGTCACCAGCGAGAAGTCGAATTCGGTGAAGCTGAAGCTCAGCAACAACCTGCTCGAGATCACCGCTTCCAGCCCGGATTTCGGTGATGCGCACGAATCGATGGCGATCGAGTACAGCGGCCCCGAGCTGCAGGTTGCGTTCAATCCGCAGTTCGTGATGGATCCGCTGCGGGCCTTGAACAAGGACCAGGTGTTCTTCGAGCTGAAGGACGAGGTCAGCCCCGGCGTCTTCAAGACGCTGGAGAGCTTCCTTTGCGTGATCATGCCGGTGCGGCTGAGCTGATCGGCAGCGATGTTTCCACCACCGCCGGCCAACCGCCGGCGGTGTTTTTGTTTCCGGGCGTTTTCCCGCTTTCGCTTTCCAGCAACGTTTGTTCGGCTCGCTCCTGATGGATATCGGCCAGGTCATCGTCGGGTTCTCCGTGATTTCCCTTTTGTTGCACCTGCTCAACTCGCGGGTGCTGCTTCCGGTCGTGACCATCGCCAATCGCTGGGTCCGCTGGGTGCTGTTCTCCCTCGGGGTTGCGTATCTCGTGCAGGAGACCAAGTGGAACGACCGGCCGTTCTGGTCGGTGGCGTTGGTGGCCTTTCTCGGGTGGTTCGTGGTCGAGTCGATGTACCACTGGCTGGCGATCCGCGCGCTCAGCCTGAGTCCGTTGCCGTTGTTCCCCCGGTTCGTCGTGAACACCAGCGGCGAGGAGTGGCCGACGCAGCGCCGGCTTTTCGCGATCCGCAATTGGCTGCGACGCGAGAAATTCCACCTGGTCCAGTCGCTGAAAGCCGAGATTGCCCCCGGTGTCTTTCTGCGGCTCTCCGTCTATCAGGACGTGGGCAACCAGATCCGCCTGCAGGTGGCCTTCATCCCGCAGCCCAGCGGCGCGATCGCGCTCTGCTATTCCCTCGCGTCGCGCACGCAGGACGATGTGCGGTACGTGACCGACAATCTCCATCTTCCCTTCGGAGGTTTCTATCCCGAGAACTGGATGGTGGAGCGGCGTCCATGGACGCGCAGTCTCGCTCGGCTTGTGAGCCGTCACCGCCGCCGGCTCGAAAACGCCGGTTCGCCAGCCGAGGTCTGGACCACGGACCCGCTCGATGATTTGAACCGCCAACAGGGACAGCTGGAGAAGGTGAACACCGAGCTGGGTTTCCTGCATGCCCATCAGGATCGCGAGGAGTTCGGCAAGATCTCGAAGGAAGGACGTTTCCGCGTCTGGAAGGAGATCTGGATGCTGAACTACCTCGGAATCGCAGTTGTGTACTAGTGCGGAAGCGGCGATGGCGTTCTCCGGCCGGGTGCAGCCCCCGCCCCCCATCCGAGGCTACGAGAAAGCCGGATCAGCGGGTGAGGGCCTTTGGTAGACCGAGTGTTTGCTGGCGGGTTTGGGCATAACGACGCTTGCCAGAGGCGGTGTTCCGGTGAAGATGCGGCCTCTTGAGGTGATGTATGGGTACGACAATTCTGCTGGTTGACGAC
>JAEXPG010000257.1 GCA_023447015.1 Verrucomicrobiota bacterium | reverse complement strand
GTCCAGGACGGTTCGGCGGTCTTCGCGGATGTGACGCGGTCGTCGGGGGTGGATTTCCTACCCCAACTGGCCAACGGGCAGCTCGCCAACATCATGAAGTCCGACGGCGCGGGCGGCGCGGTCCTCGATTTCGACGGCGACGGCCTGATGGATCTTTATCTCGTGAACTCCGGCCCGACGCCGGTGCTCTCCGAGGCGCCCGCCGGCACGGCCCGCCTGCCGAACGCCCTCTTCCGCAACCGCGGCGACGGCACGTTCGAGAATGTCACCGCGAAGGCCGGGGTGGAAGGGCGGGGCTTCGGCACCACCGCGGCGGCGGCCGACTACGACAACGACGGGCGCACGGATCTGCTCGTGGTGAACTTCGGCGGGCTGATCCTCTACCACAACAACGGCGACGGCACCTTCACCGACGTCACCGCCAAGGCCGGGCTGACCTCGACGCAGGCCGGCATCTCCGCGACGTTCTTCGACGCCGACAACGACGGGCATCTCGACCTCTTTGTCGCCAACTACCTCACCTTCGATCCGGCGATCAAGCCGCCGCCCGGCGCCAACATCCCGTACCCCGGTCCGCTTTCCTACGAGGCGGAGTGCAACATCCTGTACCGGAATCGCGGCGACGGAACCTTCGAGGACGTGAGCGCGGTGGCCGGCATCCGGATTCCCGGGCACCGCGGCATGTCGGTCACCCCGGTCGACTACGATCTCGACGGCGACGCGGACCTCTATGTGACCGACGACGGCACGGCCAACCTGCTGCTCGCCAACGATGGCAAGGGGCACTTCAAGGAGGTGGGCCTGGAGTGTGGCGTGGCCGTGAACCAGTTCGGCGAGGCGGCCGGCTCGATGGGCACCGCCGTGGGCGACGTGAACGGCGACGGCCTGCCCGACCTGTTCGTCACGCGTTTTGGCAACGCCTCGCTCTACCTGAATTCCCCCGGCGGGCTCTTCGACGACCGCGTGGCGGCCTCCGGGGTGCTGGGGCACTCCTCGCAGTACACGGGCTGGGGCGGCAACTTCCTCGACTTCGACAACGACGGCGATCTCGACCTCTTCGTCGCCAACGGCGATCCACATTACCTGAAGGGCATGGTCAGCCTGCTGCTCGAGAACCAGGGCACGGGGGTCTTCACGGACGCGGTGGGGAAGGGCGGTCCATTCTTCCGGCGGGCGCTCAATCTGCGCGGCAGCGGCGCCTGCGATTTCGACAACGACGGCCGGATGGACCTCGTCGCCACCGGACTGGGCGACCGGGCCGTGCTCCTGCACAACACCGGCGCGAACGCGAACCACTGGCTGACGCTGAAGCTCGTCGGCTCGCGGAGCAACCGCGACGGCTTCGGCGCCCTCGTCAAGGTCGTTGCCGGGGGGCGCTCGTGGCAGGCCGAGTCGCGTTGCCCGACCAGCTACGTGTTCCAACAGGATCCACGGCTGCACTTCGGCCTCGGTGCGGCGGTGCAGGTCGATCGGATCGAGATCCGGTGGCCGAGCGGCCAGACGCAGACCGTCGCGAACCCGGCGATCGACCAGATCGTGCGCATCGAGGAGCCCTGAGGTCGGATGAGGCAGACGGACCGACAGAAGGAAACGAAGGCGTGTCGGCCGGGGGGATATTGGCGCCAAGGAGACTTCGGTTCGCGTTCCAAGTGGAGCCATGCCCGGGGACTCGGTGATCCAGTCCGCTCGCCCTTCGTTCTCTTCGTTACCGTTTGTCGGCTCGAACTGCATTTTTCGGATTCAGCTGCTCTTCGCGCTTTGTTTCCTCGGTTCTCTTCTGTGAACTGACCTGTCTTTGCTTCGCTCGAACTCTTTCCCGCACATGCCTCCTCGTTCTCCCCAGATTGCCCCGCGCCGGTCCGCGCTGCCGAAACGGATCGTCGGCGCGCTGTTTGCGCTCGGCGCCGCTGTAACCGCTTCGCAGTCGCAGGCCGAACCGGTCGTGCTCCCGCCCCGCGCCCCGACCGCGCCGATCGCCGCGCGCTTGGGCGACCTCTTCGAGGACGTCACCCGGCGGGCCGGCATCGGTTTCGTGCAGCAGTTCTGCCACCGCGGCATCATGAACATCCTGCTCTCGAACGGCTCGGGCGGGGCGGCGTTCGATTACGACGGCGACGGTTTCGTCGACATCTACCTGCTGAACTGGGGACCGCGGGAGGGCGTCACGGGCGAGCCCGCCGGCACGCCGCGCGAACCGAACCGGCTCTACCGCAACCGGGGCGACGGCACCTTCGAGGATGTCACCGCCAAGGCCGGACTCGCGGGCAACAGCTATGCCAGCGCGGCCTGCGTGGGCGACTTCGACAACGACGGGCATCCCGATGTCTTCGTGGCCGGCATCGGCCGCAACGAACTCTACCGCAACCGGGGCGACGGCACGTTCGAGGACGTTACCGCCCGGGCCGGCCTGACCAGCGATCGCGCCGGGATCTCGGCGACCTTCGTCGATGTCGACCACGACGGCCGGCTCGACCTCTACGTCTGCAACTACCTCACCTACATCCCGGACCGCGCCTCCGAGCAGAACCCCGGCGCCTACCCCGGGCCGCTCGCCTATGCGGGCCAGGCCAACGTTCTGTACCGGAACCTCGGCGACGGGACGTTCGCCGACATCACCCGCGAGGCCGGCATGTACTCGCCCGGCCAGCGTGGCATGGCGGTGACCGCCTTCGACTGCGACCGCGACGGCGATTCCGACCTCTACGTCTCCAACGACGACACCCCGAACCAGCTCTGGCTGAACGACGGCAAGGGCCGCTTCCGCGAGATCGGCGTGG
>JAEXPG010000162.1 GCA_023447015.1 Verrucomicrobiota bacterium | reverse complement strand
CCCGTTACCTCACCCGCCGTCTTCTTTGGACCACGGTCGCCACCGCCACCCGATCCACAAAACGGCTCGTGGATATCGCCGTCTCCGCGACCGCCTTGCTCGCGTTGCTGCCGGTCTTCGCCGCAACCGCCCTGCTCATCAAGCTCGAGGACCGCGGCCCGATCTTCTTCCGCCAGCAACGCGTGGGCCGGGCCGGTCGTCTCTTCGGCATGTGGAAATGCCGCTCGAGGGTGCCCGATGCCGATCGCCTCAAGGACCGCCTGCTCGCCGCCAACGAAGCGGCCGGTGGCGTGACCTTCAAGATGCGTCACGATCCGCGCATCACCCGCGTGGGCCGGTTCATCCGCAAGTACTCGGTCGATGAGCTGCCGCAGTTCTGGAACGTGCTCCGCGGCGACATGTCGCTCGTCGGTCCGCGTCCGCCCGTGCCGCGCGAGGTCGCGCTCTACACGGTGGCCGATCGCCAGCGCCTGCAGATCAAGCCCGGGCTCACCTGCTTCTGGCAGGTCGGCGGCCGAGCCACGATCGGCTTCGACGATCAGGTGAGACTCGACGTCGACTACATCCGCGCGGAGAGCCTCGGGCTGGATTTCCGGCTTCTGCTCCGGACAATCCCCGCCGTCCTCTTCGGGAAAGGAGCCTTCTGATGAACACCGCCTCCTCCCGGCCCGCCCCGACCGGCACACTGCGCCTCGTGCTGCCCGATTTCCGGCCGATCGACACCGTCGCGCAGCGATCGGAACCCTTTGCGCTCTGGCCCATCGGCCCGCGTCCGCTGCTCGCTTGGTGGCTCGACGAGGCCGTCCGCCGCAACGTCGCCACGGTTCAACTTCTGGTCCGGGCCGACGTCGACCAGATCCGCACCTTCATCGAGAAGAGCGAGTACTGGTCCCGCCGCATCGAGATCATCGAGGAAGGATTTGACGGCTCCGCCGCCGAGTCCGTGACAACCATGCCCGGCGCCGCACCCACCCAACCGCCGCAGGACGGCCCCGGCTTGCTGCGCCTCTGGCTTGAGCTCCACTCCCGCTGGTTGCACCTGCCGCGCGACCCGAACTCGCCCTCGATCGACCGCGAGATCGCCCCCGGAGTCTGGGTGGCGCCCCACGCCCGCATCAGCGCAACGGCCCGGTTGCACGGCCCCTGCTGGATCGGCGAGTCGGCAGTGATCGAGGATGGTTGCGTGATCGGTCCCGATGTCGCGATCGGTGCCAGTGCGGTGATCGATGGTGAAGCAGAAATCGATCATTCCGTGGTGCAGCCGCAAACCTACGTCGGCCGCGCCCTCCGACTCCACGAGGTGGTCGCCGATGCCTCGACCTTGCTCGATGCTCGCCGCGGGGTGAGCGTCGCCATCCCCGACCGCTTCCTTCTCGCCCCGCTGCAGTCCACCGGACTTTCGCCATTTGCCCGTTGCGCCGCCCGCTGGATACCTCGATTCTTCGCGCCGTCGCGTCGAGGCGCGATCGCATGACTTCGGACCTCCAATTCGGTGAGACAGCCTCCTGCGATTTCCCGGCGGAGATCGACCATGTCCCGCCGGCGCTCGACCGCTTCCGCCAGTGGCTCGAAGGCCATGGGCTCACGACGGAAGCATGGAACGGTATCCATCTCGCGCTGGCCGAGGCCCTGAACAATGCCGTCCTCCACGGTTGCAGGAACCATCCCCAGGCCCGCGTCCACGCCACCTGCTCCTGGCGGGGAGCGCAGCTCGAATTCGCGGTGACCGACCCGGGGCAATTCGCGCCTGGTCCCGCATGGTACGAGCTGCCCACCGATCCGCTGGCGGAGAGCGGACGCGGCGGTTTTCTCATCCGCGCCGCCGTCGACACGGTTGAACACCGCAACACCGCCGAGGGCCACACGCTGATCCTGCGCAAACAGGTCGGCCATTCGGTCGGCTCCGGCGCCGGCTCCGCCGAAACCCGCACATTGCTCGACGGCCTCACCGTCGAGCTTGGCACGAGCTACGAGACCATCTCCGCGCTCTTTCGTCTCGGAGAACTGCTCGCGAGCACCGATTCGGTCGAGGACTTCATTCGGCGCGCGATCGAGTTGCTGGCGTCCAAGATTCGCGCCCGCGCCATCTTCGTGCGTCTGCCCACCCGCGACGGTGCCGCACTCCGCCTCGTCGCGGCCCACGGAATCTCCGGCCCGTCCGCGGAGATCCGGCCGGGCGCCGGGGTGAAGGAGACCGAGGCCTTTTCGTCCGCCCGCGAAGCGGTGATCGAAGACTGCGCAACCCTGCCGGCCGACGACCCGCTGCGGTCCTTGGGCGCCGGCGGAGCCCTGATTGTCCCGCTGCGTTTTCGCGAGTCGTGCTCCGGACTGCTCGTGCTCGGTTGTCCGTCCGATGGCGGATTTCTCACCGCCGGCGAATCCAACCTCGCCCGCTCCGTGGCCGATGCCCTCGCCAACGCCATCGCGCTCGCCGAACTCCGCCGCCGCCGGGAGGACGAACAACGGACCGCGCACGAACTGCACATCGCGGCCGAGATCCAGGCCGGCCTGCTGCCCCGTTCGCTGCCCACCCGCGCCGCCTTCCGCATCGAGGGGATCTGCCGCAGCGCACGGGAGATCGGCGGCGACTTCTACGATGCGATCGACCTGCCCGGCCGGGGCGTGTTGCTCGTCATCGCCGACGTGATGGGCAAAGGCGTGCCCGCCGCACTCTTCGCCACGGTTGTCCGGGCCGCCGTGCGCTGCCTCCTGCCCTTCACCGACGATCTCGGCGCCGTGCTCACCGAGATCAACCGCCGCCTCGCCCCCGACCTCGAGGCCTCGTCGATGTTCGTCACCTGCCAGCTCGTGCTGGTGGCCGAGGATGGACGCTCCCTCGCCTACGCGAACGCCGGCCACGGCCCGCTCTGTCTGCTCCGCGAGCATGGCCGCGACCAGCTCGAACTCGACGCCGGGGCCGAGCCGATCGGTGTGCTCCCGGATTCCCGATACACCACAGCGAACCAGCCGCTCTGCGGCGGCGACACCGTCGTCCTTCTCACCGACGGAATGTACGAGTGCCGCAACGCCGAGGACCAAGTCCTCGGCGCCCCGGCCCTGAACACCATCCTGCGCGAATGCGCCGCGCACCGCCCGCACAGCCTGTGCGGCGAAGTGCTCGACCGCGTCTCGCGCTTCACCGGCGACACCCCAGCCGCCGACGATCAAACCCTCGTCTGTGTCCGCCTCGCGGACCGTCTGCCATGAAGACCGTCCTCATCGTCGACGACGAACCCCACATGCGCCGGCTGATCGCCTTCGCCCTCGCCCGGCTCGACGCCAGTCTGCTCCAGGCGGCCAGCGGTCCCGAGGCGCTCCGCCAGTTCCAAGCCGGCCGTGTCGACCTGATGGTCGCCGATGTCGGTATGGAGGGAATGGACGGGCTCGCGCTCGTCCGCGAGCTCCGCGCCCAGCCCGGCGGGGCCGCCCTGCCGATCGTGATGCTCACCGGGCGCGGCCATCCCGCCACGCGGGAGGACGCGGCCAACCTCGGGGTCGCCGTTTTCCTCACCAAACCGTTCAGCCCGAGCGAACTCGCGGCCCACGCCGCGCGCCTGCTCGCCACCGCGTGACGCCGTCGGTCGACATCTTCGTCTTCGTCGACGCCCTCGGCTGGCGTCTCGCCGAGGAGCGCGGTTTCCTCCGCGATCTCCTCCCGTACCGCAATCCCTGCGACACGATCTTCGGCTACTCCTGCACCTGCGATCCGACGATCCTCACCGGCCGGTTGCCGCATGAGCACGGACACTTCTCGTTTTTCGCGTTCGATCCGCAACGGTCGCCCTTCCGCTGGGCCCGCCGCTGGGGTTGGCTGCCGGAACGCCTCGCCGGCCACCACCGCATTCGCAACCGCATCAGCCGCGCCGTGGCCCGCCGGATGGGCTACACCGGCTACTTCCAGCTCTACAGCGTTCCGTTCCGCCGCCTTCCCTGGCTCGACTACACCGAGAAACGCGATCTCTACGAACCCGGCGGCATCATCGGCGGACAGGAGACGATCTTCGAACTCTGGCGCCGGAGCGGCGTGCCGTGGATGCGCTCCGATTGGCGCGCCGGCGACACCGCCAACGTGCGCGCGCTCAAGGACGAGCTCGCCCGCGGCCGGATCCGTCTCGCCTATCTGTTCAACGCCGGGCTCGACGCCGTCATGCACGCCCAAACCACGCGGGGCGAGGCCACAGACGCCGCCTTCGCCCGACTGGAGGGTTGGTTGCGCGAGATCCATGCCACCGCCGCCGCCCACTATCAGCAGGTCCGGCTGCACGTGTTCAGCGACCACGGCATGGTCGACACCCGCGCCGTCAGCCGGATGATGCCCGAGTTCGAGTCGCTCGGTTTGGAATACGGCCGCGACTACGGCGCCGCCTGGGACTCGACCATGGTGCGCTTCTGGTTCCCGGGCGGCCCGGAGATCCGTGCGCGCATCGAGGCGTTTCTCCACACCCGGAGCGAGGGCCGGATCGTGACCGACGAGGAATTGGCGCGTTGGGGCTGCCTCTTCGCCGACCGTCGCTACGGCGAGCTGATCTACTTGCTCGAAGAGGGAACGATCTTCGCCCCCTCGTACATGAACCAAGGCCGGGTGCCCGCGATGCACGGCTTTGATCCGGACCTCGACCGCAGCCGCGCCTGCTGGCTCACCAGCGCCCCGGTCCCCTCGCCCCCAACGCGCATCGACGGCATCCACCGCGTCATGCGCGCCGCCGCCGAACGGGCCGGACGCTAGCGCCCGAAGACAGGTTCATCGTTCTGTGAGAGCAAAGGCGCGGCTGGCCACGATGGACTCGGTCCCGACGAACACCGCAACCACTACACCGACTGGCCGACCCTCGGCGCGTTCTGGCGCGCCGGTTTGAGCCCGCAGCAAGACCGCAGCGTCGTCCACCGCTACGCCGCCGGCCTCAACTGGTTCGCGCCCGTCCCCGGCCGCGCCGACGACATCGCCGGCCTCGCCGTGTCGTATCCGGGGTATGGTGCCGCCTACCGTCGCCTCGATCCCGCCTACGCCGCCGCCGAGACCGCGCTCGAGCTCACCTACCGCGCCCAGCTCACGGCACGCCTCGCCGTCCAGGGCATCGTCCAGCGCCACTTCAATCCGCTTCCCGCCGCCAACGGCTCCCGTCACGCAACCACCGTTCTCGCCCTTCGCACCGAACTCGCGTTCTGAACGCCGATCGCTCTCCCGCGGGCGCACGCAATCCACAAGAAGATCGTTCATCTCAACCGGGAGGTCGCCCGCTGCGCGGCGGCCACCGCCAGCCGGCGATTTGAACCGAGGTTCAGTCCGCGACTAGTTGAGAACACGCGGTTCATGGTAGATTCGGCGCATGGATATGCCCCTTCGTCTCTTTTCGGTGCGGCGCACCCTCGCGGCTGTCGCCCTCCTCGTGGTGTGCCCCCTGATCGCCTTCGCGCAGCCGACCCCCGCCAACCGGCACTTCCCGGTGCAGACCCGGATCGCGCCGGGCGTGCTCGAGGGCCAGTACGACGCGCAGACCGGCGTGCAGCGTTACCTGGGCATCCCGTTCGCCCAGCCGCCCGTGGGCGCGTTGCGCTGGAAGGCGCCCCAGCCAGTGACGCCGTGGTCCGGTGTGCGGGAAGCCACGAAGTTCGGCCCGAGCCCCGTGCAGACGATCGTGTTTCCCGACATCGTTTTCCGCTCGGAAGGCATGAGTGAGGACTGCCTGTACCTCAACGTCTGGACCCCCGCCCGCCGCGACACCAAGGGCCTGCCGGTGCTCCTGTACTTCTACGGCGGCGGCTTCGTGGCCGGCGACGGTTCGGAGGCGCGCTACGACGGCGCGAGCATGGCCGCGAAGGGGATCGTGGTCGTCACCTGCAACTACCGCCTCAACATCTTCGGCTCGTTCGCCCACCCGGCGCTGAGCGCCGAGGCATCCTACCACGCTTCGGGCAACTATGGTTTCCTCGACCAAAACGCCGCCCTGCGCTGGGTGCGCGACAACATCGCGGCCTTCGGCGGCGACCCGCGGCACATCACCATCGCCGGCGAGTCGGCCGGCTCCCTCTCGGTGAGCGCCCACATGGCGTCGCCCCTCTCCCGCGACCTGATCGCCGGCGCGATCGGCGAGAGCGGCTCGATGATGGGCAGCTCGCTGGCGGCCGTGCCCCTCGCGGAGGCCGAGCGCCAGGGCGCCGAGTTCGCCCAGAAGGCCGGCAACCTCACGCTCGACCAACTGCGCGCCCTGAGCACGCGCGAGCTCTTCGAGCTCTACCAGGAGGCGCGCCGCTGGGGTTTCCCCGCGGTGATCGACGGCCATTTCTTGCCGAAGCCGGTCGCGGAGATCTGCGGCGCGGGCGAACAGGCGCGGGTGCCGCTGCTCGTGGGCTGGAACTCCGCCGAGATCCCCGGTCTGGCCTTCATGCAGAGCCAGTCGTACTCGGCGCCAACGTATCTTGAGCAGCTGAAGCTGGCCTACCCCCAGGACCACGAGACCGCTCTCCAGCTCTACCCGGCCGGCACGCCCGAGGAGCTCGAGCGCTCCGCCACCGCCCTCGCCTCCGACCGCTTCATCTCCTTCAGCACCTGGAAGTGGTTCGACCTCCATCGCCGGCACAGCGGCCAGCCGACCTACCGCTATCTCTACGCTCGTATCCCCCCGCAAGCCGCTCCGGTTCCGGCCCGCTTCGGCGTGCCTTCCACGCCGACCCTGAAGCCGATCGGCGCACCCCACGCCTGCGAAATCCCCTACTGCCTCGGCAACCTCGATCTCGTCCAGGACATCCCGTGGACCGCTGACGACCACGCGGTGTCGGAGGTAATGCAGGCCGCGTTCGCCCAGTTCATCAAGACCGGCAACCCCAACGGCCCCGGCGTGCCCAACTGGCCCGCCGCCACCGCCGAAGAACCCGCCCCGCCAGTGATGACCATCGACGTCCAGTCGCAGGCCGCCCCCTCGAACGTCGAGGCCCGCTACCAGTTCCTCGACCGCGTGGGCACCGCCCGCTGAGTGCCGCTTTCCCGGAGCGGACCGCCTCCGCCGCGCGTTCCGCTCCGCGACCAAACTCCGAACCGCCCCGCGGTCCAGCTGCGTGCCCATCCGCTGGCTACACAGGGTCCAACCACGCGCCAATCACCCAACATTCACCCCGCCATCCTCATTCCGCGCGGCACCCCCAACTCCGCGCCTCCACCTATGACATCCCCATCACTTCTCCGCTTCGCGAGCGCCGCCCTCGGCCTCGTCGCGAGCCTGACCGCGGCCCACGCCGCCGAACCCACCGGCGATGACCTCGCCCGCGCCCGGGCCCTCGTCGCCCAGATGACCCTCGAGGAAAAAGCCTCGCTGGCCTCCGGGCGCGACTTCTGGACCACCAAACCGATCGAGCGCCTCGGCGTGCCCTCAATCATGATGACCGACGGCCCGCACGGCTTGCGCAAAGCCTCCGGCGCCGCCATCGGCGAGAGCGTGGCCGCGACGTGTTTCCCCACCGCGCCCGGACTCGCCTCCACCTGGAACCCCGCGCTTCTTCAGGAAGTCGGCGTGGCCCTCGGTGACGAGTGCCAGGCCAACGACGTGCAGATTCTGCTCGGGCCCGGCGTGAACATGAAGCGCTCGCCGCTCGGCGGGCGAAACTTCGAGTACTTCGCCGAGGACCCGCAGCTCTCCGGCGAGATGGCGGCGGCGTTCATCCGCGGTGTGCAGAGCCGCGGCGTCGGCACTTCCCTGAAACACTTCGCCGCCAACAACCAGGAGTTCGAGCGCATGCTCAGCAACTCGATCGTCGACGAGCGCACGCTGCGGGAGTTCTACCTGCGCGCCTTCGAGATCGCCGTGCGCGAGGCGTCGCCGTGGACGGTGATGTGCTCCTACAACCAGCTCAACGGCGTGCCCGTCTCGCGCAACGCCCTGCTGCTCGACCAGATCCTCCGCCGCGAATGGGGCTTCGGCGGTCTCGTGGTCTCGGATTGGGGCGCGGTCAGCGATCGCGTCGGAAGCGTGCAGGCCGGCCTGAACCTCGAGA
>JAEXPG010000113.1 GCA_023447015.1 Verrucomicrobiota bacterium | reverse complement strand
GGCCCCGCTGCCAATCGGGACGCGGTTTGCCGCGGCCGTGCGGGCCGAGACGGAGCCGTTGACGATCAGCGTGCCGCCGGTGATGGCGGTCGCGCCGGTGTAGGTGTAGGGGACATTCAACTGCGGGTTCAGCGTGACGGTGGCGCCGGTGGTCTTGTTCAGGCCGGCGGAACCGGCCAGACCGGCGAGCACGGTGCCGCTCCGCAGGTCGAAGGCGGTGTTGGAGGTGAGCTGGCCGTTGCGGATCGCGCCGCCCTGGTCGAGGGTGACACCGGCGACGGTCTCATAGAACGTGCCCAAGTGGAAGGTGCCGCCGTTGATGGTGACGGCGGCCGCGTCGTTGATCTGGTCGCCGGTGAAGGCGAGCTGGAGGGTGCCGCCGCTGGCGATCTCGACGCCGGAGGTGTTGCGCAGGGCCCGGTTCTTGTAGCCCGAGTACCCCAGGTAATCGAGCAGCAGGGTGCCCTCGCTCACCGTGGTCTTGCCGGTGAAGGTGTTCTGCGTGGTGAGCGTGACGGTGCCGGCGGTCGTCTTGGTGAGCGCGGCGGAGCCCGCGAGGGTGCCGTCGACCGTGCCGCTCTGCAGTTCGAAGGCGGTGTTGGAGGTCAGCGTGCCGGTCGAGATCCGACCGCCGGTCATCGTGACGGCGCCCACGGTCTCGGTGCCGGAGGAGGCGAGTTGGAGGGTACCGCCGGCGAGGGTGAGCGTGGCGGCGTTGCTGATCCGTTCGGCCGCCTGCAGGTAGAGCGTGCCGCCGGTGTTGACGCGGACCGCCGTGGTGCCGTTGAGGACGCCGCTGCTGGAAAGATTCGAGAGGTAGAGCGTGCCGCCGTCGACCGTGGTGGTGCCGGTGTAGGTGTTGGCGCTGGTGAGGGTCAGCTGCCCGGCACCGGCCTTGATCAGGCCGTTGGCCCCGGCGAGTTCGGACCCGATTGTGGCGCCGGCGCCGCTGTTGCAGGTGATCGTGGGGGCGGAGCCGACGAGGGTGATGGGCCCGGAACTGAGGGTGTAGCCCGAGCGTTCGAAGCGCAGCCCGTTGGCGGAAAGCCCGTTGTAGCCGAGCACGAGCACCGAGCCTGCGAGGTCGCCGCCGAAGACGGCGGTGGCGGTGGTCGCATCGGCTGCGCCCCAGGACTGCAAGGCGCCGGTGGCGCCGCCGCCGCGCCAGTTGAGGTAGGTGGCGCCGCTGCTCCACTGGTTCGGCCCGCTCGCGGTGTTGCCGGTGGCGCCGCTCGTGTCGCCGTCGGCATCCCAGTAGAAGTCGGCTGCCCCGGCGGGGGCCGCGGAGCCGAGGATGCCGAGCAGGAACAGGGCGGGGGCGATTCGCGGGGAACGCGAAGGAAGCGACAAGGCGGGCGCGGCGGAGTTCATGGCTTTCGGGGTTTGCGGAACGAACGGGGCGGACAATGCGATCATGACACTGGCATGACAAACCGAAACCAGACGTTGGATGCGAGTAGGTCTGCGGCCGCCTCCGGACGTGGCCCACATTGCCGGGAAAGTGGACGGTGCGCTGCATCGCGCCAGGCGAATGGGATACCCGGCCGCTCGTCCGCACTCTTGCATTCTGGCGGTGGCGGTCCGTACATCATCCCCACGATGCGTCGCAAGGACCACGAAATCACCGATCCGAGAATCATCGACGAAGTGCTGGCCACGGCACAGGTGTGCCGGCTGGCCATGATCGCCGACGGCGAGCCCTACCTGGTGCCGCTGAACTACGGCTTCCGCGACGACACGCTCTATTTCCACTCCGCGCCAATCGGCCGGAAGATCGACGCCCTCGCCCGGAACAACCGCGTGTGCTTCGAGGTGGAGAGCCCGCACGAGATCGTGCGGCACGCCCAGCCCTGCGACTGGGGCGTGAAGGTGCGCTCGGTCGTCGGCTACGGCCGGGTGGAGTTCGTGAGCGATCTCGAGGAGAAACGGCGCGCGCTCGACGTGATCATGGCCCAGCACGGCAAGCCCGGCGCCAACGCCTACGATCCGCGGCAGCTTGAGGCGGTGGCCGTTCTGCGGCTCCGGATCGAGAGCCGGGCGGGCAAGCAGCTCGGCCGGTGGGAGTGAGCGGTGCGGCGCCCCGCGGCCTGCGCGGCTGCAACGGCGTGCAGGCCATCAATTCGACCCCGGGTTGGACCCATCGCCGCGGGACGGTTTCTCCCCGGGTGATTTGGGCTTGGCCGAGGGGGGCGGACCTCCAGTTTCTCGAGCCGATGTGGCGCAACCAACGACTTGAGCGGATGCTGCACGCCGGGGCGGTGCTGGGCTGGGTGAGCACGGCCGGCTTGTTGCTCGGGTATGTGGCGCCGTGCGTGCTGCTGCTCCGCAGCAATGCGGGCGAGGGCTTCTGGTTCGGGCTGGGCGAATTGGCGAGCTGGCCGATCGGGCTCGTCTGGCTGCTCTTGGCCGGGGCCGGTGGGGTGGCCGTGTGGCGGAGGCTGCGCTGGTCGGTCGTGGTGACTGCGCTGGCGGTCAACCTCGCGGTGATGGGGTGGCTGCGCTGGGATTCGGCGGAGCCTTGTCCGTTGCCGGAACTCGGGCCACGGCGCGACGAGACCGATCCACGGTGGGACACGGTGGCGTGGATGATGGACAAGCATCCGAAGAGCCGAACGGGCGAGGCTCGGTTGAAGTCGGATGCGGCCTTGGCTGTGCGCCTACCGGCGGAACGAGCGGCTTGGGCGGAACATGTCCGCGCTCATCGTCAGGCGATCGTCGACGCCTGGGAGGCGGACTCGCTCGGGCGGGAATGGATCGACGAGCTCTGCCGGCGGCCCCCGCAGGGTGTGCATCTCAACCGGCACGACGATCCGATGCTGTCGTTCCAGCGGGTGCGGGCGAGCCTCCATGTGCGCATGGCCTACGCTTACATGCGCGCGACCGAGGGCGCGCGTGACGACGCGATCCGGTTGGTGCTGCCGGAGCTGATCGCTTGGCAACACCTCCAGCGGTGCGAGGCGATGCTGGTGCACCAGATGATCGCGGTGGTGATCCTCAAGGAGGGGATGAAGACCATCGACGGAATCCTCGATCTCGGTGCGGTGGATCCGGCGACGCTGCGCGAGGTGGGCGCGGTGCTCGAAGCGGCCTGCCCGCTGAACGAGGTCTTCCGACTCAGTTTCCTGGGCGACTACGACTATTCGCGCAGTTTCGCTGGAGCACTCGATCGCAATCTGACGGAGATTGAATCGAGGATTCTTCTTGGGACGCTTGGTCTGGACTCACCAGTGCTCATCTTCCAAAGCCGCTTGTTCGGCTACTCATGGCTGGTCCAGAAAGACCGTTGGCAATACGAGTATCTGGCGGCGATGTCGCGGGTCGTGAGCTTGGCTGCGGCACGGGAGTTGGAGACGCTGAAGCGCGAGAGCGAGGCGGCGGATCGGCGGTGGGCGATCCGGAATGCGCTGGGCGTGCGCTTCATGGGCATGGCGATGCCGGCCTTCGCGAAGATGGCGGAGCAGATCTGGGTGGCGGAGGACGCGCGCGTGGCGCTGCGGCAGCGGGTGGACGCGTTGAGCGGCGCGCCGGAGTAGCGGATCGACCGAGACAGTCGGAGCGAGGACCACAGACGGTGGACGACCGACCGCAGCGAGCGGAAGGGCAGATGACGGAGGGCAAACGGTAGAACCACCAATCCACACTGATTCCCACTAATCCGGAGGTTCGGAGATCGGTGCCCGTCAGTGTGCCTCAGTGGTTACTCCTTCCCGGGCATTTGGCTGAACGCCGGCGAGGTGGCCGACAGGGCAAGCCGACTCACCGGGGATGGTTCGCCCTACCTCGGGATGCTCGCTACCCGCTACTTCTCTGCCAGCATCGCGAGCTTCTCGCGCAGGTGCGTGCGGCGGTCGCGGCTCTCGTTGTTGCGTACGGCCATGCCCCAGGTGGCTGGCTCGCCGACGATGGAGACCCGCTTCTTGCCGCGCGTGATCGCGGTGTAGAGCAGGTTGTGCTGGAGCAGAACGAGCGACTCGCGCGATTCCGGTTCAGCCACCACGGTCATCGTCGCGCACAACTTCTGGGATGGTGATCTGTTTGGGATCCTCGTTTCTAGGGTTTCCTTGCAAGTTCCCCGTACACGG
>JAEXPG010000098.1 GCA_023447015.1 Verrucomicrobiota bacterium | reverse complement strand
ACCAGCACTTCCCGGCCCATGACTTCGTACACCCGCCCGCTGCCCGATCTCACCAAGCGCGACTGGGCGTCGCTCCGCGACGATTTCCCGATCCTGAACCAGCAGGTGAAGGGGCATCCGCTCGTGTATCTCGACAGCGGCGCCTCCGCCCAACGGCCCGTGCAGGTGATCGAGGCGATCAGCCGCTACTACGAGCACGACCACGCCAACGTGCATCGTGGCATCCACGAGCTCAGCCACCGCTCGACCACGGCGTACGAGGCTGCGCGCGACCGCGCCGCCGACTTCTTCAACGCCAAGCGGCGCGAGGAGATCGTCTTCACCCGCGGTGCCACCGAGGGTTTCAACCTCCTCGCCCGGGCCTGGGGCGACGCCCACGTCCGCGAGGGCGACACCATCCTCCTCACGGAGATGGAGCACCACAGCAACCTTGTGCCGTGGCAGATGCTCGCCGAGCGCCGGAAGGCCCGGCTGGCGTTCATCCCCGTCACCGGCCTCGAGGGCAAACTCGACGAGGACGCGCTCGACCGGCTCCTCACGCCCGACGTGAAGGTGTTTTCCTTCACCCACGTCTCGAACGTCTTCGGCTGCGTCAATCCCGTGGCCGACCTCTGCCGCCGCGCCCGCGCCAAGGGGATCGTTACCATCGTCGACGCCGCGCAGAGCGCCGGGCATCTCCCGGTCGACGTGCAGGCGATCGGCTGCGACTTCCTCGTCTGCTCCGGCCACAAGATGCTCGGGCCCACCGGCAGCGGCGTCCTCTACGGCCGTTACGAGATGCTCGAGGCCACGCCGCCGTTCCATGGCGGCGGCGAGATGATCGAGGTCGGCGGCTGGGAGCGCAGCACCTACAAGGCGCCGCCGATGCGCTTCGAGGCCGGCACCCCGCCGATCGCCGAGGCGATCGGACTCCACGCCGCGATGGACTACCTCGATGCCGTCGGCCGCGAACGCATCCACCGGCACGACGCCGAACTGGTCGGGCTCGCCCGCCGCGGGCTGGGCGCGCTCCCCGGGGTGCGCCTGCTCGGGCCGGCGCAGGGCGGCACCGGTCTTGTCTCGTTCGTGGTGGACGGCCTGCACACCGACGACCTCTCGCAGTTTCTCAACAGCCGCGGCATCGCGATCCGCGGCGGCAACCACAGCACGATGCCGCTGCACAACAAGCTCGGGTTCCGCACCTCGGCCCGCGCCAGCTTCCATCTCTACAACACGCATGCCGAGATCGAGTGCCTCGTCGAAGCCGTGGAGGCCGCGATCAAATTCTTCGGCGGCGGCGCCTGATCCCATCGCGGTCTTCAGGGGCTAAGTCGGGCGGGCCTGAGCGGGGCCGGTGGACCGATGGTTGCCTTCCCCGGACCCGACGCGAAAGGCGGTGCGGCACGGGCGGTTTTCGGCCGCACGTTTTTCTCGCCGGGGGGCGGGGAGCCTGCCAGTGGTTGCGCGATGGCCAGCACCGGAAAACTCGCGGAACGCCGCACGGTCGACATGCGCATCCTCGGCGAATGGGTCGAGGCGGGCAGTCGCGTGTGCGAACTGGGCTGCGGCCGGGGCGTGCTGCTCGAGTACCTCGTGCAGACGCGCAAGGTCTTCGCCGTGGGCGTGGACCTCGATGTCGACAAGGTCGCCGCCTGCGTGAAGCGCGGCGTGACCGCGTACCAGGGCGACATGACCGGCTTCCTCCGCGCGCTGCCCGACGGGTATTTCGACCGCGTGGTCTTCTCGCGCACGATCGAGGAGCTGGCGCAGCCCGCGGCGGTGCTGCGCGAGGCGCTCCGGGCCGGGCGCTGCGTCACGGTCGGCTTCGTGAACCACGGCTACTGGAAGAACCGCCTCGGGGCGCTCCGCCACGGCGGCAGACTGCGCAACGAGGTCTACACGACCGACTGGGCCGAGACACGGCCGTCGAATCCGTTGTCGGTGGCCGATTTCGAGGCGTTCTGCGCGAAGGAGGGAATCCGGATCTCCCGGCGGGTGCTGCTGCGCGGCGACTGGGAGCGGCCCTGCGGATTTCTGCCCAACCTGCGCGCCGGCTACGCGGTGTACGAGCTGACGAAGTAGGGCGGTGCGCGCATCCCGCTTGCCGAGCGGAGGACCGGCTGGTTTGTTCGGCTCCGCCGCTACGGTGGCGCAACCCCTGAACGTCCCGCGCATTTCTCCCATGGCCTTCAAGAAGCTCTTCACCCCGACCGCGCAACCCTCCGACGGCCTGACCCAGGCGGCCCGCGAGGCGATCGTCGACCTGCTGCATTTCGGCGTGTATGCCGACAACACCATCACGTTGGCCGAGGACAAGATGGTCGAGGACACCGCCCGCTCGCTCCACTGGGATGCCAAGATCTCGTTCGACTACTACGAGGGGAAATCGATCGGCGAGGTGCGCCGCGTACGGAAAGACGAGAAGGCCTGCGCCGAGTTCTTCCAGACGATCCGCGAACGCCTCCCGCGCGCCGAGGACCGTCAGCTGGCCCTCAAGCTGGTCCAGAGACTCTACGCGGTCGACGGTACGACCGAAGGCGAGAATGCGACGCTGCCGATGATCCGGCGCGAGCTGCAGCGGCGCTGAGCGACCGCGGACGGTCCTCCGTCGCCACCGGGCGGTTACCGGTTCAGGAAACCGGGCAACCCGACCCCGGGAGCAACGTCCCGGTGCACGAGGAGCCCTCCGGCGCGGGTTCATCCGGCGCGGCGGGGCGCAGGTGGCCGCGTTCCCAGTCGCCGTCGCCGAACAGCTCGGCGAGGAGGTCGGCGGGCGTCTGGCCGTACACGGCGGCGAAGGCCGCGAAGCCGGCGTCGTCGGGCCTGGCCTGACGGACCACTTCGGCCATCGGTTTGCGGTCGACCGAGAGAAACGCCCGCACCACCAGGTAGGCGAGGTTGTAGCTGAGCTTCGAGGTGTCGCCGGGCGTGTCGAAGCCCTTGCCCGACCAGAAGAGCGCGATGTTGTCCGGGGTCCAGAACGCGCGGTGGTCCTTGAGCGTTGTCTCGTGGTCCGCGGAGACCGTCCGCCCGGCGATGGCCGTCTCGGTGGTCTGGGTCACGCCCTCGTTGAGCCAGAGCGGGAGCGTGTGATGGCAGAGCTGGGCGTGGCAGAGCTCGTGGGCGAGCACGCGGGTGTCGAACATGGACTCGGGCGATGGCAGCACGACGTGACCGTAGCCGCGGTTGACGTAGAATCCGCCCGACTGTTTGTGTTCGCCCGGACGGGTGTAGATCGCGTGGTAGCGGAAGTAGGTGTCCCGCTCTGGTGCGACGAAGACCGTGAACTTGCCGTACCACTTGGGCAGGGCCATGTCGCCGAGTGTCGTGCGCAGCCGGCCGAGGAGCTCCTCGTAGAACCTCGCGGCGCGCTTGCCGCGGTCGATGTCGCCGGGGAGGACGGCGAAGACGTTGGCGGTCTCGTAGACGTTGCAGCCGCCACCGAAGGTTTTGGCGATGCGCGTCGCCCAGTGGCGGGCGACACCGCACCAGAGCGCATGCCGCTGTTCCTCGGGGAACCCCTGGGCCCAGTCCCACACCTGGCACCAGTCCGGCACGGGGAACTCGAGGTCGGGAAGAAGCCACTCCGGGCGCAGCGAACAATCGACCGCGGGGAACGTGGCCTCCGGTTTGGCGGCGGCCGGTGCCGCGGCGGGGCGCGGGGTGTGCAGCCGAAAATGGTCCAGCGCTTGGAGCAGCGCGGCGCGGAGATCGGAGCAGATGGCGCGGATGCCCATCGCCGGTGGGTGCGTTGCGGGCGCTCCCCGGTCCTACTCCGCCGACTGCGTCTTCGGCGCGGGGAGCTCGATGGTGCGCTTCTGCGGATCGCGGTGCTGGCGGTAGAAGATGGCGGTCTTGCCGACGGCCCCGGCCTCGGCCGCGCCGGTCTTTTCCTCGATGGCCGCGCACAGGGCGGGGCGCTCGTCGCGCTCGGCGAGGAGCTTGACCTTGATCAGCTCGTGGCGGGCGAAGAGCTTCTCCAGCTCGGCGACGACGGCCGTGGTGATGCCTTCGCGGCCGATGACGAGCTGGCAATCCATCGTCTGGCCGAGGCTGCGGAGGTGCGATTTCTGGGCGCCGGT
>JAEXPG010000057.1 GCA_023447015.1 Verrucomicrobiota bacterium | reverse complement strand
GGTGTCCGTCCTGCACGGTGATGCGGGCGACGCGGCCGGCGCCGAGCTCGGTCCAGTAGGCGGCGGAGTCGCGGAGGAGGTTGACGAACACCTCGCCCATGCCGGGCACCGGGATGCGTTCGGCCCGCAGGGTGCCGCCCTCGATCCAGAGCCAGCCGACTTCGCCGGTGGCGGCGTAGAGGTGGCGGCCGTCGGGCTCGGGCGTGGGACAGACATGGGCGTTGGACGGACCGGGAATCGCGAGCGACCAGCCGGCGGCGGTGCGGACGAAGAATCCGTCGCGCCCGCAGGCGACCAGCGGAGTGAAGGCGGTGCAGAGGGAGCTGACGAAACAGGCCGGCGAGTCGGTCTCGAAACGGATCAGGCGGCCGTCGCCGTCGTAGATGCCGTGTTCGATGCGGCCGTCGCACATGAGCCAGAGGCGGCCGTCGTGGCGGTAGGTGCGGGAATAGGTCAGTCCGCCGGCCACGTAGCCCTGAAGATCGGAGACGCGGACCGGAAACTCCACGCTGGCGACGCCTTCGCCCAGCACGGCCCACACGGTGCCCGCGGTGCCGGGGATCAGGCGACGGACGCGCGCCATGGGGTGGCTGTCGGTGCGGTCGAGGACCTGGAGCACGCGGCCGGAGTCGTTGAAGAAGGCGATCCCGCAGGTGTCCAGCGCGGCGGCGTAGAGGCCGTGGCCGACGCGGCACAGGTCGTTGATGCGGTGGCGGCCGGCGATCAGGCCGGTCCGGGCGAGGGGCTGGAAGGTGCGGCCGTCGAAGCGCAGGACGCCCTCGGTGTTGCTGCCGAGGAGGGCGGAGCCGTCGGGCAGGGCGACGGCACCGGTGATCGCATGGTCGAGGGAGGCCGGGTGGTTCTCGACCGGCACGAGCTTCTGACCCTCAAGGCGCAGGAGGGCGCCCGACGAACCGTCGCTGACGAACACCAGGCCGCCGGCACCGAAGAGACAGGCGATGTCGTTGACGGTGCCGAGCGAGCGGGGCGCGACGCCCGGGTGCCAGGCGACGAGCGGGCCGCTGCCGTTGTGCCAGTACCATTCGCCGTCGATGGCGGCGACGCGGGCGAGCACACGCCCGTAGGCGGGGGAATCGGCCGGAAAGTCCACGACCCGCGTGAAGTGCCAGCGGCCGTCCTCGCCGAAATCGATGCGGGCGATGCCTCCGGCGACTCCGGCGTAGATGGAGCCGTCGCGATCGACCGCGACGGTGTTGAGGGCCGCCTGTTCACTGTCCAAACGACGCTGGAAGGCCTCCCAGCGCACGCCGTCGCCGATGGCCAGCTCGGACTCGTTCACGGCCAGCATCGCGCCGTTGGGCAGTTCGTGCAGGTCGGTCGCCGGGGCGCCGAGGCCCATGCCTTCCGGGCGCAACAGGACAAAGGGCGGGGTGCCCGTCTCGATCAGGTCGGCGCCGGCGGCCGCGATGGGGTCGGCGTGCAGTGCCGGTGCGAGGGCGAGCAAGGCGGTGCCGCAGGCGAGGAGACCGGCGAGCCGTCGGCCGGCGCGGTGTGGGAGTCGTGGGCGGGAAGGCGCACGCAGGAAGTGCATGGAGGAAGGAGCGCGGAAACTTCAGGACACCGCCCGGGCGGGGCGGACCGCCGGAGGAAGGTCTCGGGGCAGCGCGGCGGCACCGGGTGCCGGGCGATGGCCGGGGCGGCTTGGGGGGGCCGGTGGCGAGTGGTGTCCAGTCGTTGTCACATGCGTGGTGTCCCCATCGGTACGCGAGGGCCCAAGTTTAGGATCCACCAATAATTAGCATGGCGCGGTGACGCGCAGGAGCTCGCCGGATCGCCGCGGGGGCGGGGCGCAGGCGGGACTGGAAGCGGGTGCTGTCGGCCGGGGCGAATAGATGGGTTGCCAGTCTGCGCGGCAGGCCGCAATCAAGTCGCCGGCGTGACCACCACCCTCGACCGCTACATCTTCCGCAACGTGTTGTTCTCCTCGCTGGCCGCGGTGGGGATCTGCGCGTTCGTGCTGCTGGTGGGCAACGTGGTGAAGGACCTGCTCAAGGCGTTCGCCTCGGAGCAGATCGATGTGGCGACGTTCTTCCGCCTCACGTTCATGCTGCTGCCCTACGTGATCGCGTTTGCGCTGCCGCTGGGGGTGTTGACGGGGATCCTGCTGGTGCTCGGGCGGCTCTCGGCGCAGCAGGAGATCACCGCGATGCGGGCGGCCGGCTGGGGCGTGCCGCGGATCGCGCTGCCGATCTTCGTGCTGGCGGTGCTGGGCGCGGGGCTCTCGCTCTGGTTCAACTGCGAGGTCAGCCCGCGGGCGCGCAGCAACTTCAACCTCATCAAGGCCGATGCCGTCCGCACCAACCCGCTCAGCTTCATCGTGCCGCGGGAGTTCGTGCGGACGTTCCCCGGGTACGTGATCTACGTGAAGTCGAAGGACGGCACGGAGGTGCGCGACCTGTCGGTCTGGTACCTGGACGAGCAGAACCGCGTGAAGGTGTACCTGCGGTCCGAGTCCGGCACGGTCGAGTTCGACGAGGAGAATACCCGGCTGCTGATCACGCCGCGCAACGGCGCCGCGGAGGTCCGCAACCAGGACGATCCGGGTGATTTCTCGAAGAGCCCGCATCTGGGGCTTTTCGGCGAGGGGAAACGGATCCCGCTCCCGCTCGCAGAGCTGGTCGGCAAGAGCACCTACAAACGGAAGCTCTCGATCCTCACCTACCGGGAGCTCCGCGCCGAGCTGGCGAAGGTGAAGGCCAACGCGGAGGGCTTGGCGGAGGCGGAGGTGGGCAAGCAGGTCTGCCAGATCCGCTACACGATCCAGAAACAGTTCTCGGTGGCCGCCGGGGTGCTGGCCTTCGCGCTGATCGGCGTCCCCCTCGGCATCAAGATGCAGCGCAAGGAGACCTCGGCCAACCTCGGCCTGGCGGTGGTGCTCGCGCTCGGATACCTGTTTTTCCAGATGATCATCGACTGGGCGCAGAAACGGCCGGACCTGCATCCCGAACTGCTGGTGTGGGCCCCGTGCCTGGTCTTCGCCGGGTTGGGACTGTGGCTGTTCTGGCGCGTGGATCGGCGCTGAGGCGCCGCGGCGATTCCTCCCGGGCAGGTTTCGATGCATCGAAACCCGCTCGCTGTGCCCCCGGGGGGCGGCGGCGGCGTGACAACCGGCGGCGGGAGGCGCGATCATCGCCGGTGTCCAGTTGCCTGCACCCACGCCGATGAAGATCCACCACGCTCCTTCGCCCCAGGAGACCGCCGGTCTCGCCACCGCCGCCTTGCGCGAACGTTTCCTGCTCGAGGACCTATTCCGCCCGGGCGAGCTGACGGCGCACTACACCGATCTCGATCGCATGGTGATCGGTGCCGCGGTGCCGACGGGCAAGCCGCTCCCCCTGCCGCCGGCCCGCGAGCTCGGCACGGCATCCTTCCTCGAGCGCCGCGAGATCGGCATCCTCAATGTTGGCGAGACGGGTGTGGTGCGGGTGGGCGACCAACGCCATGAACTTGCGCGCATGGACTGCCTCTATGTCGGCCTCGGCGAACGCGAGGTGTCGTTCGAGAACGGGACCGCGGGGCAGGCGGCCTTCTATTTTGTGAGCACGCCGGCCCATGCGAAGCACCCGACGGTGCACGCGACCCGGGCGCAGGCGGAGGTGGAGGAGCTGGGCGCGCCCGCGACGGCCAACCGCCGCCGCATCTGCCGCTACATCCATCCCAAGGGCGTGGCGAGTTGCCAGCTCGTGATGGGGTTCACCGAGCTGGAGTCGGGCAGCATCTGGAACACGATGCCGCCGCACACCCACAGCCGCCGCACGGAGGCGTACCTCTATTTCGACCTCGGGAGCCAGATCGTGGTGCATCTCATGGGCGAGCCGCAGGAGACACGCCACCTGATCGTGCGCGACCGCGAGGTGGTGCTTTCGCCCTCGTGGTCGATCCATGCCGGCGCCGGCACGGGCGCGTACCGGTTCTGCTGGGCGATGGGCGGCGACAACCAGGTTTTCCACGACATGGACCCGGCGCCGTTGGCGACCCTGCGCTGAGCGGCCGCCGGGGCGGGATCACGCCCGATCGGTTCCGCTGCGGGCGCGGTGTTGGGCCCGCGGTTCGGATTTGTCTTCGGGCGACGCGGCGAGAGGCTGGCCGCGACAACCCATGACAGCGCAACCATCACTCTTCGTCCTCACCGGGCCGACGGCCTCGGGCAAGACGGCGTGCGCGCTCGACTGGGCGGAGCGGCATGGCGCGGAGATTGTCTCCTGCGACTCGCTGCTGTTCTACCGCGGCATGGACATCGGCACCGCGAAGCCGACGCCCGCGGAGCTCGCGCGCGTGCCACATCACCTGATCGACGTGGTCGAACCCCGCGAACGCTACGACGTGCAGCGCTACGTGGCCGCGGCGCGGGCGGCGGTCGATGCGATCCTGCGGCGCGGGCGGCGGGTGCTGGTGGTCGGCGGCAGCGGGTTCTACCTGCGCAGTTTCTTCGCGCCGATGTCGGACGGGATCGAGGTTGATCCGCAGCTGCGCGCGCAGCTGGAGGCGCGGCTGGCCGGGGAAGGGCTCGCGTCGCTCGTGGCCGAGCTGCGGGCGCTCAATCCCGACGGGCTGGGTGCTCTGGACGTGCAGAATCCGCGGCGCGTGGTCCGGGCGCTGGAGCGTTGCCGGGCAAGCGGGAGACCGCTGGCCGAACTGGTGGCGGAGTTTGCGCAGAAACCGTCGGCCTTCGCGGATTTCGCCGTGCGGCTGACGCGGCTCGACTGCGCCCCGGAGGCGCTGGAGACGCGGATCGTGGCGCGTGTGCGGGCGATGCTGGCGGCCGGGCTGGGCGACGAGGTGCGGCGGCTCGACGCGGCCGGGCTCCGCCAGAACGAGAGCGCGGCGCGGGCGATCGGGTATCGCGAGGTCCTGGATCTCCTCGATGGTCGGAAACCTTTGGCGGCTTTGGAGGGCGAGATTGTCCGGAACACCCGGGCGCTGGTGAAGAAACAGCGCACGTGGTTCCGCACGCAGCTGCCGGAACACCGGGTGGTGGATGCGCTGGCCGTGCCGGCCGGGGCGTTGTTCGACTGCGAGTGAGCCGTGGTGGCGGGCCGAGGCTCGCGGCGGACTGGATGCGGTGTCTGTGTGCCGGCCGGATGCAAAGCGACCCGGGCGCGGGGCCCGGGTCGGTGTAGAAACCGAGTGAGTCGGGGGACCTATTTCTCGGCGAACTGGACGAGCTCGGCGTTGTAGGCGTCGAGGCTGCGGCCCTCGAGACGGCGGAGCTGGGCGAGGGCCGCGAGGAGGTCGACCTGCGAGGAGAGCTCGTTGACGCGGGCGTTGTCGAGGTCGGTCTGGGCGTCGAGCACGCGGCGGGCGGTGCTCAGGCCGGCATCGAAGCGGGCCTTCTCGAGCTCGTATTGTTTCTCGCTCAGGCCGCTGGCGAGCGTGGCGACGCGGACGGCTTCGCGGCTCGTGGCGACGGCGCGGACGGAGCTGCGGGCCTGCACGAGGATGTCCTGCTCGAGCTGGCGGAGCTGGAGACGGGTGCGGGAGAGGTTGTTGGTCGCCTGGATGAGGCGGGCGCGGTCGCCGCGCGAGCCGATCGGATACGTGAGCTCGAGGCCGAGCTGCCAGTTGTAGCCGTCGCTGCCGGGCAGGTCGTCGAAGGCGTCGGAGGCGGAGCCACGTTCGACGTTGTAGCCGGCGGCGGTGACGAGATCGAGCTGGGGGAGGCGGTTGCGGCGGGTGGCGGCGAGTTCGATGCGGAGCTGCTCGATGCTCTTCTGGAGCGCGAGGTACTCGGGCTGGGCGGCCTTGGCGCGGGCGAAGGTGGCGTCGACCTCGGGCGTGTCGTCGGCGGCGGTGACGAAGGCGGTGTCGCCGAGGCTGGCGTCGAGTTCGAACTGGCCGACGAGGGCGCGGAGGGCGTCCTCGCGATTGCGGAGCTGCTGCTCGGCCAGCAGGACGTTGCGTTGCTGGGTGGCGACGCCGACCTCGGCGGTGAGCACCTCGAGGTCGGTGAGGACGCCGGTGTCGCGCTTGGTGCGGTTTTCGTCGAGGAGGCGCTGCGCGGCGGCGAGCGAGAGGTGGCGGACGACGAGCTGGCGGCGGGCGAAGTGGAGCTGGTAATAGGCGATCTCGGTGTCGCGCACGATGTCCATCAGCGTGCCGCGGTAGAGGAGATTGGAGCGATCGACGCCGAGGCGGGCCTGGTCGAGCGCGGCGCGGTTGGCGGTGATGCCGGCGCCCTTGAGCAGGGGCTGGCTGAGGGAGACGGTGACGTCGGAGTCGTAGGCCGGGTTGTATGGCGAGGTGAAGCGGTGCTTGGTGCGGTTGAGCGCGGTGGTGACGCTGACATCGGCGCCGGTGACGAGATGCTGGGCGACGCCGACGCGGTTCTCCCAGCCGTAGGTGGCGTTGGCGGCGCCCTCGAGGCGGGAGCCCGAGCGGGTGCTGGAGGCGCGGAGGGTGGGGTCGAAGGCGGCGCGGGCGGAGTCGACGGCGGCGGCGGCGTTGGCGGTGTCGAAGCGGCCGATCTCGACGTCGAAGTTCCGGGTCAGGGCGCGGCGCACGCAGTCGTCGAGCGTCAGCGGCGCGGCTGCCGGGGCGGCGGTTTCGGCGGGGGCGGTCTCCGCGTGGCCCGGGAGGGCGAGGGCGGCGCAGCACAGCGCGAGGGCGGAGACGCGGGCGAGGGTGGAAGGGAATGGCATGGGCGGATGAGACGCGTCGGGGAGGTTTGCAGTTTCCGCGGGTGTGGGCGAGCCGAGGTTTGGGAGCGGAGAAAGCGGCGTGATGGGCGGTTGGCGGCGGGCCTCGGACGGCGGCGGACCGGGGCGCGGCGCAGGCGACCGGACCTGATCCGGGATCAGACTGGATTTCGGAGACGACAGAAGCCACGCACCTGGCCGGGCCTGATGCATGGCTTCCGAGGGTGCCGGTTGCGCCTGCCGCGATCAGGCGGAATGCGGAGGCCGCCTCCGGCTTGGCGCACGGCGGCGCAGCGGGACCCGGGTGTCGTGGCATCCCGGGCGAGGGGGGGATTACCGACGGCGCCGTGCCGCTACTGCGGCGGCGCGGCGAGGGCTGCCTCGAGGGCGGCGATGACGCGGGCGTACTCAGCCCGCAGGTCGGCGATGGCGGCGGGGATGGGGGCGAGATCCTTCGCCTTGGCGAGAGTCTCGATGCGTTCGGTGAGCGCGCGGAAGTGTTTCGCGCCGAAGTTGCCGGCGCTGCCTTTCAGTCCGTGGGCGATCTTGGCGAGGCGGACGGCGTCGCCGCTGGCGGCACTCGCGTCGAGCTCGGCGAAGTGCGGGGGGGTGTCCTCGCGGAACATCTGGACGATCTCGGCGACGAAGGATTCGTCGCCACCGCCGATGGTGCGGAGATTGGCGAGGGCGGCCTGCTCGATGGGCGGAGGAAGTGGATTGTCAGGCATGGCGAGCGGATGGATTGGCCGGTCGGTGCGGGAGCATGGTCTTTATCGGCACTGATGACGCGGAGTGTAGTGCCGACCGGCACGAATTGCGGGGTCGCGCCGGCCGGTGGGTCGGAGCGCGGCTGCCGGTATCACGGCGTTGTGCCCGCGCGGCAAGCACGCGTTGCGGGGACGGATGCGGAAGGCCTCAGGTCTCCCACTCGAAGGAGGAGTTCTCCTCGACCTGTTCGATGGTGGTGAGGCCGAGCAGAACTTTCTTCAGGCCGTCGTAGCGGAGGGGCTGGTAGCCGACTTTCCGGGCGGCGGTGATGATGTCCTGGACGCTCTTGCCGTTGGTGATGTGGGCCCGGATCTCCTCGGTGACGAGGACGAGTTCATGGAAGGCGACCCGCCCGCGGTAACCGGTGCCGCGGCAGTAGGGGCAGCCCTTGCCGCGGTAGAAGGGGACATCGGCGATCCCCTCGTCCTGGAAGTAGCGCAGCAGGACTTCGCGCGGCGGAAAGTAGGCCTCCTTGCACTTCTCGCAGATGCGGGCGGCCAGGCGCTGGGCGAGCACGCCGATGACGGAGGGGGCGACCATGTAGGGGGCGACGCCCATCTCCATGAGGCGGGTGATCGCCTGTGGGGCGGAGTTGGTGTGGAGGGTGGCCAGGACGAGGTGGCCGGTGAGGGCGGCTTCGGTGGCGATCTTGGCCGTCTCCGTGTCGCGGATCTCGCCGAGGAGGATGATGTCGGGGTCCTGGCGGAGCAGGGCGCGCAGCATCGAGGCGAAATCGAGGCCGATCTCGGATTTGACCTGGGTCTGGTTGACGCCGGCCATCTGGATCTCGATGGGGTCCTCGATGGTGGAGATGTTGAGGCCCACGCCGTTGAGCTCCTGCAGGACGGCGTAGAGGGTGGTGGTCTTGCCGGAACCGGTGGGGCCGGTGACGAAGATGATGCCGTTGGGGCTCTGGATGAGGCGGCGGAAGGGGCGCAGGACCGTCTGCGACATCAGGATCTTGTCGATGGTGAGGACGTCCTTCTTGCCGGTGATGTTGAGGACGCGCACCACGACCTTCTCGCCGAACTGCGAGGGGATGGTGGAGATGCGGAAGTTGGCCTTGTTGGTGCCGAGGGGCAGGACGATGCGGCCGTCCTGCGGGAGGCGCGCCTCGGAGATGTCGAGGTCGGCGAGGATCTTGATGCGGGTGACGATGGCGTTGTGGAGGACCTTGGCGAAGGTGAGGACCTC
>JAEXPG010000247.1 GCA_023447015.1 Verrucomicrobiota bacterium | reverse complement strand
CGCCACGGGCATGGCGAAGAGCACGCCGGTCGAGGAGCGGACGACGTTGGGGTTGAAGAGATCCGTCACCGGGTCGCACACGATCACGGCGTCGACGCCGGCGGCATCGGCGCTACGCAGGATGGTGCCGAGGTTGCCGGGCTTCTCGATCGCCTCGACGACCAGCAGGAACGGCGGATTCGACAGCTCCAGCTCCTCGAGCTTCGTGCGCCACTGCGGGATGAGGGCGAGCAGGCCGTCGGGCCGTTCGCGGTAGGCGACCTTGGCGAACGCCTCCTTCGTCAGCTCGAAGATCCGCGCGCCGGCGGCCTCCGCGCGGGCGATGAGCGCGGGCTCGTTCTCCCCGAGGAACCAGTCGGGCGACACGTAGAACTCGACGGGCTTCGCGCCCTGGTCGAGCGCGCGCAGGACCTCGCGGTACCCCTCGACGATGAACACGCCGGCCTCGTCGCGCTCGCGCCGCTCACGCAGGCGAACGAGCTGCTTGATGCGCGGATTCTGGAGGCTGGTGAGACGTTCGGCGGGCATGTGGCGGCAAGGAGCGAAGCGTGGTTTCGCCCGGAACTCACGACCGAAAACCGGGTGCCCTCATGGTCGCGGCATCCCGCCGACCAAATAAACCGACGGTCGTCGGTTTATTTGGTCGGGCGCGGAACGAGCGCGCTGCATGGGGGCGGAGGCGAACGAGGCGGGACCAACCAAGGAAGCACGGCGCCCGCCGGGGCGGAACCTCCGCCTCACGGCGCACCCGGGTAGCGCAGCGCACCGAAATCGAGCTTCGCCTCTGGGTGGCGGCGGTTCGCTTCCGCCACGAGGTCGGCGACCCGCGCCATGACCACAACAGAGCGGCCCTTGTGCCAGTCGGCGAAGATCACCGTCGAGCCGTCGCGGGAGAGCGTGAGGTCGTTGATCACCTCGAAGGTTCGCAGCCGGAAACAGCGAACGTGGTGGCGCTGGCCGTCGCGCGTCACCACGCCCAGCCACAGGGTCTTGGCCTCGTCGCGACCGCCGCTGCTCGCCAGGAAGAGGTCATGGGTGGGCGACACCGCCGCCGATTGCGGCTCCTCGTTGCCACGAAGGTCCGCCGCCGGGAAGGTGATGTCGGCCAGGTGCGGCTCGGCTGCGCCGACGGTCAGGATCGCCGGGCGCACGGTCTCCTCCCCGCGCGTGTCCGTCGCCTTGAGGCTGACCAGCGCCCACGGCCGCTCGAGATGGGTGGCGTAGAGCAGGCCCAGGCCGAACGAGCCGCGCAGGATCGCCGGGGCGGTGAGCGTCTCCCCTCCCGCGGGATGGAAGGTGTTCAACGTGCGCTCGAGCGCGCTGGGCCGGGGTTGGCCGTCGAAACGATAGGAGCGGTACGGCGCGCGGTCGCTTCCCAGCGGCCCGCTGGTCGGGCACACGACGAATCCATCGGCCAGCGGAATCACCTCCGCGCGGGCCGGCAGCTCCAGCAACACCTCCGACTTCAGGTCCTCGCCGAAGCGGTGGAGCTGGGTCGTGGGACGGTTCGCCTCGGTCGGCGGGCCGTCCGGGATGAAATCCATCTGCGCAAAAACGCAGCCGTTCGCCGGATCCGGGAAGACGAAGCCGCCGTTGGCGAAGCAGAGGTGATCCTGCCACAGCTCGCGGTCGCGCACCGACCGCCGCGCGCGCAGGTCGATCAGGTCGAGTCCGCCGAGCTGGAACACAAGCGCCCGCCCGCCCAGCGGGGCGCAGTCGTAGTTCGAGACCACCTGGAAGCCGCCAAGCGCGATCCGTTCCTCCACCAGCTTCCGGCCGTCGAGCACGAGCCGTTGCACGCTGCCGCCGCGCGGGACCTGGACGTGGAAGTCGTCGCCATTGAAGCCGGGGGCGAGAAACTGCGCGTCGCCGTCGAAGCCCGTCAGCTCACGGGAGACGAACACGCCGTCGTCGCGCGATGGTGTGCCCCAGAGCGCGAACGCGCCGCTCAACCGTGTCCACGCCAGCAGCGGGAAGGACAGCACGAGGGCAAGCTTCAGCCGGCGGGCCGAGGGAAAGGGCATGCGGGAGGATGGAGCGGGCGCCGCGCGGCTGGCACGTCGGAAACACCCGGCGGACCCGCCAGCGCCGGCACGGGCCGGGGCGGGGTTGCGCGAACTACGGCCAATCAGGGCCGTCGCCCGCCGCCGGGCGGAACCGGCACGGTTGCGCGAACCGGGCGAACGAGCGCGTTATTTTACGGCCGCGGCGTCGGCGGGCTTGAGGAAGCCGCTGTCTTCGAGCCATTCCGCCATGCGGTCCGGCCAGTGGCGGACCGACTTCAGCTCCGAGCGGTCGCCCATGTTGAAGGCGTGCTTGCCGCGGGCGAGCAGGTGCAGCTCGACCGGCACCTTCGCGGCGCGGAACTTCTCGGCGAGCGCCATCGTCACGTCGTCGCAGTCGTAGTCGTCGTCGTTGGCGCAGAGCAGCCAGGCTGGCGGCGCGTCGGCCGGGATCTTCGCCGGCGGCTTGCCGCCGGGGTAGACCATCAGCTGGAAGTTCAGGCGGCCGCTGGCGCGGTCGATCGGGTCGGCGGCCTGCGGGTCGCCGGCGTTGTGGTCGAAGGCGACGAGCATCACCACCGCGCCACCGGCGGAGAACCCGAGCATGCCGATGCGTTGCGGATCGACGCCGAACTCGGCGGCACGGGCCCGCACGGTGCGGATCGCGCGCAGGGCGTCTTGGCGGACGTGGTCCATCGAATACGGCGAGCCGGCCTCGTTGGGCAGGCGGTACTTGAGCGCGAAGACGGTCACGCCGAGCGGATTGAGGAAGTCGGCGGCCTGCTCGCCCTCGGCGTGGAAGACCAGCTCGCGGAAGCCGCCGCCGGGGGCGACGATGACCGCGCACCCATTGGCCCGGCCGGCCGGCGGGCGGAAGACGGTGAGCGAGGGATTGTGGATATTGCGCACCCAGTAGTCCTTGGCCTGCTCGGGCTCGGCGCGGCGGCTCTCGAAGCCGGGCGCGCCCTTCTCCCAGAGGGGAATGACCGTCGGCGCGTTCTGCGCGAGCGCGGCGGCGGAAGCGACAAGGGCGAGCAACAACAGGGGTAGTTTCTTGGTCATGGGAGAAGCGGAGCCACGGGAAACGCATTGGCCGGGACCGGTGGAGCGGATCCGGCGGGGGGCCCCATCGAGTCCGAAAGCCGCCCCCGATGCAGCGCAATTCCGCGCGGCGCGAGGCCTCGGACACGCGATTGATGCACAGCCGCACGGCGCCGCCGGACCCGCCACACGCCCCGCGGACTTCCGGATTGCCGGCGGTGCGGGCGGAGGCTGCGCTCGGAGCCAATGGAATCCGCGACCACGCTCGACCGCCGCACCCGCCTGCTCGGCGGCGCGATGCTGGCCGCGTCGTTCGCCTGCAACGTGGCCGTGCTGTTCCTGCCGTTCATGGAGCTGCGCAAGGGCCTGGGCACCGAGCCGTACTCGCTCGTCCGGTCGGTGCGCATGATGTGGTCGACCGGGCTCTACGTGCTCGCGGTGCTCGTCGTGGGGTTCTCGGTGGTGTTCCCCTTCGCGAAGCTGGCGGTGCTCGCGGCACTGTGCGCCCGCGGGCGGCTCGGGCCGCGCGGGCGCGCCCCCCCCGAAAGGG
>JAEXPG010000021.1 GCA_023447015.1 Verrucomicrobiota bacterium | reverse complement strand
CCTTCTCGTCCACGACACTCAGCGCCATGCCGACATGCACGAGCACGTAGTCGCCCGGTTTCGCGTCGGCGACACACGAGAGGTTCACTTGCTTGACGACGCCGCCGAAGCTCACGCGTCCGGTGCGGAAGAGCGGATCGTCGCCCTGTATCGTCAGGATCTGGCCGGGTACAGCGAGGCACATGGGAGTGAGGGGAAGGTGGTTCAACAGATCCGCGGCAACTGTTCGCCGCTGAGCCGGTCGAGGATGCGTTCGACGCCGATCGTGCTGCGCAGAACCGTCCGGCCGCGCGGCGCGGAACGGAACTCGCCGATTCTCGCCGGCGGCCCGCCCGGCGCGGCCTGCGCCAGCAACTGCAACGCGCGATCGGCATCCCCGGCAGCGACGATGGCGACGAATCGGCCCTCGTTCGCGACGTACAGCGGATCCAGCCCGAGGATCTCGCAGGCGCCGCGCACCGGTTCGCTCACCGGGATCGCGGGCTCGTCGAGGTGCGCCGCCAGTCCCGCCGTCTCGGCGATCTCGACCACCGCGGTCGCTAACCCACCGCGCGTGAGGTCGCGCAGACAGTGCACCGCAATCCCGCCGCCGAGCAACGCCTCCACCGCCGGCCACAGCAACGCCGAGTCGCTCTCGATCGGCGACTCGAACGCCAGGCCCTCGCGTTCCGAGACGATCGCCATCCCGTGGCGCCCGATGTCGCCGCTGAGCAGAATCACGTCGCCGCTCGCCACGGAAGCCGGCGCGATCGGCGTCCGGCTCTCCACCACGCCGATGCCGGAAGTGTTGATGTAGACTCCATCCGCCCTTCCGCGCTCGACGACCTTGGTGTCCCCGGTCGCGATCTCGATGCCCGCGGCGCGCGCCGCCGCCGCCATCGACCGCACCACACGCTCGAGCGTCGCGAGCGGCAAGCCCTCCTCGAGCACGAGACCGACGCTCAGCCACCGCGGCCGCGCACCGCACATCGCGAGATCGTTGGCGGTGCCGTGCACCGAGAGAGCCCCAATGTCGCCGCCCCGAAAGAAGAGTGGACTCACGACATGCGAGTCGGTGGTGAACGCCAGCTTCGCTCCCGTCGGCGGCGCAAACACCGCACCATCGTGCCGCTGCCCGAGCGCCGCGCCGCCGAAGGCCGGGAGAAAAATCCGATCGATCAGATCTTGGGTGAACCGACCGCCGCCGCCATGGGCGAGCTGGATCTCATTCGGACGTCCGTCGGGAATCGGACAGACAAACGCGGGCGCGACGGACGGGGGTTCGCTCGTGGGATCGGTCGGCACGGCGAGACGTTTGCCCAGGTTTTCCGTATCCTCAAGCGAGTGGCGGTTTTCGGACCGCAGAGAGCTGGCGCACACCACGCTCACCGCCGTTACCCCGCCATGGACAACCGGTCCCACACCGGCCACGGACCAAGGGTCGTCGCCGATTCGGGCGCCCCCGCCGCGTCCTGCTCCGGTCGGCTCGCGCCGGCGGAGCGGTCAGGCGCCGACCAATTCCCGCACCCGCGCCCGGACTTCGGGCAGCGCCGCGGCGACGGCGGCCGAGAGACTGAGCTCCATCGGGATCAGCCGCTCCACGGCCACGGTCACGATGTGCAGCTCAGGCCAGTGGCCCAGCAACGCCGCGGCGGCAAACAGGTCGCGCAGTCCGATGTCATGCGCCCCGAGCGCCGGAGGGCAGTCCGCCGGGGCGGCGGCGCGGAAACTGCGCACCGTGCCCGCCGGCGAACCGTCACGCGTGGCATCGACAAGGATCAGCCGTGGGTAGCGTTCGAAATGCTCCAGGAGGTGGAACCCGCCCGTGCCTCCGTCGAGCACCGCGACATGCGCCGGCCACGTTTCCTCGGCCAGCAACCGCGCGGCATGCACACCGACGCCCTCGTCGCCGACGAGCAGATTGCCGACGCCGAGGATGAGGGTTGTCGGCGCCAACCCGTCGTTCGCCGTCGGAAGACTTGTCCCCGCGGAGGCAACGCACCGGTACGGTGCCGCCGCGCCTCCTCCGTCGGCACTGCACCCGGGGAGGTCGGATGGTCGAACAGCGGTCTGGTCGTCGTGGATCATGGCTGCCGTGTTGAGCGGAATGCGCCGAGTCCCTGCGTACCTCACGTCTTTGTTTTCGGATCGATCGCGCTGGTCCCGGTCCGGAACCACGATTTGCCGTCCGCCGGCAGACCGCTTTCGTCGACATGCATCTCGACGAACTTCCAGCCACCAACCATCGACGACATCACGCCGTGCCCTTCGACATAGTCGTGGTAGAAGACGAGGTAGACGTGGATGATCGTGAAGAGCATGAAGAACCACGTGGCCGCATAGTGCCATTGGCGCAGGCCGTACTCGCCGCCGAAGAGCGGGGTGGCCCAGACGAAGAGCTGCGGGAACCACGACTTGCTCATCGCCGCATACATCGCGAAGCCGCTGAGCACCTGGAAGAGGAAGACCAGGAACATCGCAAAGTAGGTGAAGTATGCCAGCGAGTTGTGGCCGACCGCGTGGACCGCCTCGCCCCGCGCCTGGAGTACATCCACCCGCAGGACCTTCATCACCTCGCGGAACTGCGCGCGGCGCAGCGGGAGGAAGTTCCGCCAGTTCGCGTAGCGGTTGCCGACGAACCCCCAGTAGATCCGCACGGCGAAGTTGAAGACGAAGACGTACGCCGTGAGGAAATGGATGAAGCGGTTTATCCCGAACCAGTAGCTGAACGACGCCTCCGTCGCCCGGGTGAACGCTGGCGGGTGCGCAATCAGCAGACCCGTCACCGCCAGGATCAGGATACAGAGCGCGTTGATCCAGTGGTAGAAACGCACCGGCAGCTGCCAGACATAGACGCGCTTGAAGCCGTGGGGAGGAATCTCGGTCTTCATGACGTCACCTCCCCCCTCCTCCGGCTCCGGTCCCGACCGGGGCCGTCTCCGCGACCGAAAGCCTCTCGCCGCGGTCGTCGTAGAGATGGACGGCGCAGGCGAGGCACGGGTCGAAGGAGTGGATTGTGCGCAGGATCTCCAGCGGCTGCTTGGGATCATGGACCGGCGTGCCGATGAGCGCCGCTTCGTAGGGCGAGCGCTGCCCCTGCGAGTCGCGCGGCGAGCCGTTCCACGTCGTCGGAACGACGAGCTGATAGTTGTCGATCCGCTGGTCCTTGACCACGAGCCAGTGGGCGAGCGCCCCGCGAGGGGCCTCGGTCGCCCCGACGCCGCGCGCCGTGGCCGGCCAGGTCGCCGGTTCCCAGCGGTCGCGAGTGAAGGTGCGGGGGTCGCCGTTGCGGATGTTGGCGAGCAGTTGCTGGTAGAACTCCAGCGCCCAGCGGGCGACGAGACGGGTCTCGATGCCGCGGGCGGCCGTGCGGCCGAGCGTCGAAAAGAGCACGGCCGGCGGAGCATTCAGCGCGCCGAGCGCCTCCGTGACGGCGTCCTTGATCTCGGCGTCTCCGGCGGCGTAGCCGACAAGCAGCCGAGCGAGCGGCCCGACCTCCATCGCGCGGCCTTTCCAGCGCGGCGTCTTCACCCAGGAGTACTTGCCCTCGACGGTGAGGTGTTCGTACGGCGGCTTCGGGCCGGTGTAGTTGAACTCCGTCTCACCCTCCCAGGGATGCAGGCCGTTCCCGTCGCCCCCCCGGTAGCAATACCACGAGTGGCCTACCTCCTCGCGCACGCCATCGGGGTCATGCGGATCGACCGGGTGGATCTTCGAGAGATCGCGGTCGAGCACCGCGCCGCGCGGGAACTTGAAGCGCGCGAGGTCGGCGAAGCCGTTGGTCGGCAGGTCGCCGTAGGCGAGATAGTTCGTCACCCCGCCGCCAATCTCCGTCCAGTCGAGGTAGTGCGGCGCCACCGCGAGCAGATCGGGGAGATAAACCTGTTCGATGAAGCGCCGCCCCTCCTCGAGCAGCCGTCCGACATAGGCGAGACGCTCGGCGTTGAGGGCGTTGGCCTCGTCGATGTTGATCGCGCACGGCACGCCACCGACGAGGTAGTTGGGATGCGGGTTCTTCCCGCCGAAGATCGTGTGGATCTTCACGATCTCCTTCTGCCACTCCAGCGCCTCGAGGTAGTGCGCCACCCCGATGAGGTTGACGGCGGGCGGGAGCTTGTAGGCGGGGTGGCCCCAGTAGGCGTTGGCGAAGATGCCGAGCTGGCCACCCTCGACGAACTTCGTCAGCCGCGTCTGCAGATCGCGGAAGTAGCCCGCCGAACTCTTAGGCCACGGCGAGAGGCTCTGCGCGATGCGCGAGGTCTCTTCGGGATCGGCCTTCAGCGCGCTCACCAGGTCCACCCAGTCGAGCGCGTGGAGGTGATAGAAGTGCACCACATGGTCCTGCATGTAGAGGGCGCAGAACATGAGGTTGCGAATCAGCTCGGCGTTGGGCGGCACGGCGATGTGCAGCGCATCCTCGACCGCGCGCACGGAGGCGAGCGCATGCACGGTCGTGCACACGCCGCAGACGCGCTCGGCGAAGGCCCACGCGTCGCGCGGATCGCGGCCCTTCAGGATGGTCTCGATGCCGCGCACCATGGTGCCGGCGCTCCAGGCGTCGACGATCCGGCCGTCCTTGACCTCGGCCTCGATGCGCAGATGCCCTTCGATGCGGGTGATGGGGTCGACTACCACTCGTGTGCTCATGGCGGGTCAGGCTTGGGGTTGGTTGGAGTCGGAGGACGGGCTGTCGCCGTTCCTCTCGCCCGGTTGCGGGCCGATCTCCTCGTGTTTGCGGATGTTGGTCATCACCGCGTGCGCAGCCACACCCGCGACCGCCGCGGCCCCCACCGCCAGACCGATCTTGTCGGCGGTCATCTCGATGCCGAAGCCGGGGAAGCTCGCCAGACGGCCGTAGAACGGACTCGCGTCCCAGAATCCCGCCTCCGAACACCCGATGCACGGATGGCCCGACTGGATCGGGTAGCTGACGCCGTTGTTCCAGCGCATCACCCCGCAGGAGTTGTAGGTTGTCGGGCCGCGGCAGCCCATCTTGTAGAGGCAGTAGCCCTGCCGCGCGTACGCATCGTCGAACGACTCGACGAACAGGCCGGCGTCGTAGTACGGGCGCCGGTAACAGGTGTCGTGGACACGCCGGGAGTAGAACGCCAGCGGCCGCCCCAACGCATCGAGCTGGGGGATGCGATCGAACGCCAGCAGGTGCACCACAATGCCCGCCATGACCTCCGCAATCGGCGGGCAGCCCTGGACATTGATGACCGGCTTGCCCGCGATGATCTGGTGGATCGGCGTGGCCTGGGTGGGGTTCGGCCGCGCCGCTTGGACGCACCCGGCGCTGGCGCAGTTGCCCCAAGCGATCACGGCTTTCGCGCCGGCGGCGGCCTCGAGCACGATGTCGTGCATCGTGCGTCCGCCCACGCAGCAGTAGATCCCGTCGGCACCGAGCGGCACCGAGCCTTCGACCATCAGGAGATAGTTGCCGGGATTCTCGCGCATCGTCTTCGCCATGCACTCCTCCGCCTGCGCGCCGGCGGCGGCCTGCAGCGTCTCCGAGTAGTCGAGCGAGACCTTGTCGAGCAGGATGTCCGCGACGATCGGATGCGCGGAACGGATGAACGACTCGCTGCAGCAGGTGCACTCCTGCCCGTGGAGCCACACGATCGGCAGGCGACGCTTCGTCTCGAGCGCGTCCACCACTGCCGCGACACCGGAACTCTCGAGTCCGAGCATCGCGCCCATCCAGGTGCAGAACTTCAGGAAATCACGCCGGCTCACGCCGCGCGCACGCATTTCTTCCCAGAGCGTCGGACCTCCGGTCTGGGGCGGAGGAAGCAGAGCATTCATGGACGGAATCGCAGCTGCCGGCCGGAGTGAAGTATCGCCGCAGACGGCCGGACCGCGGCGAACGGGTAGAGCAAACGGTCGATACGGTGGGACGACCGCGCGAATTGTCGAACGTCGCCGCCAAGTCCCGCGCCGCCGATCGTATCGCTCGCGCCATTCGACAACTTGTCGCTCCCGCGCATCCTCTGTCCCCTGATGCACGAGCTGGGAATCGCGCAGTCGACCCTGAAACACGTACTCGCCGAGGCGGAACGAGCCGGTGCCCGTCGCGTCCACCGCATCGTCCTGCGCATCGGCACGCTCTCCGGCGTCGACCCGGAATCCCTGCGTTTCGCCTTCGCCGCCCTGTTGCCCGCCAGCCCGGCCGCAGGCGCGCGGGTCGAGTTCCAGACCGTCGCCGCCGCCGCGCGGTGCCGCGACTGCGGCCACCAATACGCGCCCCACCCTGCGGCGCTGTTCGAATGCCCGAACTGCCGCGCGTTCGGCGCCGAGATCCTTTCCGGCCGCGAACTCGACCTCGTCCGCATCGACTGCACCTGACTCGCGCCACCCTCGCCCGCGCCAGGCTCGCCCTCCCCTCCTTCGCACCCTCGCCACCATGTCCCCGAC
>JAEXPG010000597.1 GCA_023447015.1 Verrucomicrobiota bacterium | reverse complement strand
GTGGAGCGCGGCGAGTGCATGGAGGGACAGAAACGGCGTGAAGACGCCGAGGCCGGTAATGCACACGCGCGCCAGGGTGTAGTGGCGGAGCACGGGCTCCCGGCGCCACTGCTCGGGCAGGCGGCGGAGGCGGGCGAGGGTGTCGTGTCCGGTGTCGTGCGGCGGTGGCGCGTGGGGCAGCTCGCGCACCTGGCAGAAGGAGCACAGCGACAGCAGCATGAACCCGAACGCCCCGAGGTAGAGGATCCCCGCGCCCGTGGTGCCGGGAAGCCGCGCGAGCACGGTGGCGCCGGCGCTGGCGACGGCGAAGCCCAGGACCGTGCCGATGATGTTGCGCAGGCCCAGATTGGAGGAGCACCGGTTGGGCGGGAGCACCTTGGCGAAGAGCTGCCAGAAGGCGGCGACGTTGAGGCCGCCGAAGCAGCTGATCAGGAGCGGCGTGAGCGCCACCGCCCAGAGTGTGAGCCGCGGATGGGAGTCGTGGAGGAAGAGCAGGGCGAGGCCGGAGAGCAGCGGGATGCACCGCTGGGGCACGCTCGTCCAGGCGACGACCGGCTGGAAACGCGCCAACCGTTCGGTGCGTGCCGCGACGAAGACGGGGATGATCAGGAACCCGTATTGGTAGAGCGACGGGGCAAGGGCCACGAGCCAAGTGGCGCCGCCGAGCTGGTGGACGAGCGCGGGCAGGAACGTCTCGACGGCGAGCAGCGCCAGCGCGGCCTGGTAGAATCCTCCGTCGATGGCGAGCGCGGCGAAATTGCGGCGCAGGTGCAGGCGCCGGGCCTCGTCGGTCCACGGTGTGGGCATAGGGGCGCTCACGTTCGGTGAGTGATGGGCGGGCCGCGCGGGGGAGCCAAGGCTGGAAACACCGGCGCGGTCGGAAGCGCGGCGCTGGGCGAAAGGCCGCTGCGTCCGCGGTGCGGCGGCGTGCTTCCTGCCCGTGGCGCGACCCGGACGCCGGTCTATTCGCCGCTGCGTTGGGCGAGGGCGGCGACCCACCGGGTGGCGGCGTCGCGGGCGCCCTCGAAGGCGGGGGTGAGCCGGGCGACCGTCTCGGGGTCGGCGGGTTTGCCGGCGCGGGCCTCGGTCTCGATGGCGGCGGTGAGCTGCTCGATCTCGCGGAAGCCGATCATGGAGCAGGCGCCCTTGAGACGGTGGGCCACCCGGTTGGAGGTCTCGACGTCGGCCGTCTCGGCGGCGCGCTGGAGGTCGGCGAGGCGGTCGGTGGATTCGTGGAAGAAGCTGTCGAACATCTCGCGGGCGATGGTGAGCGCCTCGACGGGCTCGGGCGGGAGAACGAACTCGAGGGCGGAGGAGTCGAAGGTGTCGACTTTCGCCGGTTCGTTCTCGGCGGCGGCGAGGGCGGCGCGGGCCGCGGCGGCGGCCTTGGCGCGGCGGGCTTCGCGGTCGGTCTTGAGGATCGGGCGCTGGGGGGCGGGCGCGGTGCCGGAACTGGTGGTGTTGAACATGGGCAGCGCGGGTTCGGGAGAGGGTTGGGCGGTGGCGGGGCTGACTTCCCGGGCCGGGGCGGTGGGGGCGGCGGAAGCCGGGGCGATGATGAGCTCGGCCGCGGCGGGTGCCGCAGCGGAGGACGGGGTGGCGAAGAACGAGGGTTCGGGTTGCGCGACGGGGATCGGCGCGACGGGCTGGCGGGTGTCCTCCTGGGCGGTTTCGGCGGGGGCGGATTTGCGGGTCTCGAGGGCTTCGGCGGCGCCGACGAGCGCGCGTTTGAGCTCGTGGGGGCGGACGGGCTTCGAGACGTAGTCGTCCATGCCGGCGGCAATGCAGTTCTCGCGGTCGCCGGTCATGGCGTTGGCGGTCATCGCGATGAGGTAGGGGCGTTGCGTCTTCGGGTAGCGTTTGTTGAGTTCGCCCGCGCAGGTGAGACCGTCCATCTCCGGCATCTGCACATCGAGGAGGATGGCGTTGTAGGGGTGTTTCTCGAGGGCGGTGAGGACCTCGAGGCCGTTGTTGGCGATGTCGACGCGGTAGCCCATGCGGCCGAGCATGAGGGTGGCCATGCGCTGGTTGGTGGGGTTGTCCTCGGCGAGGAGGATGTCCAGCGGGTAGTCGTGGGCGAGCATCTCGGCCCCGGAGGCGGAGGTGCGGGAGGTGCGCTGGATGGCGGAGCCGGTGGCGAGGGCTCGGAGGGCGTCGAGGAGGGCGAGGGCCTTGACGGGTTTCGTGACGATGGCGGAGATGGCGAGCTCGGGCGGGGTGTGGCCGAGGCTGCCCAGCGGCGCGAGGAGGGCGACGGCCATGCGGGTCGAGTGCTGGAGGGCGCGCAGGCTCCGGACGAAGGCGAGGCCGTCGCTTTCGGGCAGGTGGAGGTTGACGAGGGCGAGGTCGAAGATCTCGCCGTGGCTGAGCCACTGCAGCGCCTCGCCGGGCGTGGTCGCCGAGCGCAGGGAGCAGCCCCAGCCCGCGGCGAGTGCGCCGAGGACGCGCCGGCTGGTGGCGTTGCCCTCGACGAGGAGGAGGCGCTTGCCCTCGAGCCCCGGCTGGGTGCCGTGGAGCCGGGGTTGCGCGGCGGCGGTCTCGCCGGCGGCGATGGGGACCTCGAACTGGAAGGTGCTGCCCTTGCCGGCCTCGCTCTCGCCCCAGATGCGGCCGTGCATGAGCTCGACGATCTTCTTGCAGATCGCGAGGCCGAGGCCGCTGCCACCGTATTGGCGGGTCGTCGACGAATCGACCTGGCTGAAGGTCTTGAAGAGGCGGTCCATGCGATCGGCGGGGATGCCGATGCCGGTGTCGCGCACGGAGAAATGGAGGCGATGGAGACCGCCCTCGGCCGGGCCGAGGTGCTCGACGGAGACGAGGACGTCGCCGGCAGCGGTGAACTTGATGGCGTTGCCGACGAGGTTGATGAGGCCCTGGCGCAGGCGGGTGCTGTCGCCGGTGATGACCGGGGGCACGTCGGGCCCGATCCAGCCGACGAGGTCGAGGTGTTTCTCGGCGGCCTTGGCGCCGAGGACGTCGAGGGCGTTCTCGAGGCATTCGCGCAGGTCGAAGGCACGTTGTTCCAGCTCGAGCTTGCCCGACTCGATCTTGGAGAAGTCGAGGATGTCGTTGATGAGGCTCAGGAGGGAGTCGCCCGAGGTGCTGATGGTCTCGGCGAGCTCGCGCTGCTCGATGCTGAGGTGGGTGTCGAGGAGCAGTCCGCTCATGCCGATGATGGCGTTGAGGGGGGTGCGGATCTCGTGGGACATGTTGGCGAGGAACTCCGACTTGGCGACGGTGGCCATGGCGGACTCCTGCGCGAGGGTGTTGGCCCGCTCGATGGCGGACTCGAGCTGCTGGTTGAGGCTCTCGGCGTTCTCGGCGGCGGCGCGGAGATAGGCGGCCATCTCCTTCTCGGAGGTGTTGTCCCAGTTGACGCCGAACACGCGGGCGGCGGTGCCGCGGTCGCCGGCGTTGACGTAGGCGATCGCGCGGATGTGGCGGGTGTAGCCGTCGGGAGTGTTGATGCGGAACTCGGTGTCGAACTCGGCTCCGGAGGCGATGGCGGCGTGGAGCTGTTGTTCGGTGGCGGGGAGGTCCTCCTGGACGATGGTGGCGCACCACGCCTCGTAGGTGATCCCGGCCTCCGGCGGCAGACCGTAGATCTCGAACATGCGCTGGTCCCACTTGAGGGTGCGGCTGGCGACATCCAGTTCCCAGATGCCGAAGCCGGCGGCCTGCACGGCGATCTGGAGCTGGCTGCCGACCACGGTGGGGGTGACGGTGGCGCCCAGCTCGATGCAGAAGGCGGCGAAACGGTGCGCGCCGGCGGCATCGACGAAGGGGACGATGGTCGTGAGCGACTCGTAGAGGCGGCCCTCCTTCGACTTGTTGACGATCTTGCCGCGCCAGGTGCGGCCGGCGTTGATGGTTTCCCAGAGATCGCGGAAGAATTCGGGCGGGTGCTTGCCGCTGTTGATCAGCCGGTGCGTGCGGCCGAGGAGCTGTTCGCGGGTGAAACCGGTGAGCTGGCAGAACCGGTCGTTGACCTCGAGGATGAGTCCCCGCGTGTCCGTGACAGTCATGGCGGTGAGGTCGCGGAGCGCCTCCTGCATCCCCTCGGCGGCGGCGCGTGCGTGGACCAGATCGTTAGTCTGGGGCGGTGGTGGCGGAGGTGGTGGGACGGCGGGCGGTGGTGCCTCCGGGGCGGGCGTGGTTGCG
>JAEXPG010000234.1 GCA_023447015.1 Verrucomicrobiota bacterium | reverse complement strand
CGCCACGGGCGCGGCTGAGGCGGACGCCCGCCGGAAGATAGACGCGTTTGGCGAAACGGCTGAGCAGCCGCACCGCCCGCCCCGGCACGCGGTTGGCCTCGTGCAACGCGACGGGGATCCCGCGCATCCGGGCTGCCAGCACGATGCTCGCGGTGGTGAAGCCGCCGAAACCGACGACGACATCGGGCCGCACCGTCTGGAGGTGCCGCAGCCCGAAGGCGAAGCCGGCACTCTGGTGCCAGAGGAAACGCGCGAGCCCGAGCGGGCTGGCCGAGAGCGGCGCCGCCGGGATGCGGGCAAGCTTCAGCCAGGGATACTTCTCCACCAGCTTCGCATCGACCTGCTTGTGCGAGATGAGCAGATGGGGCTCGTGGCCGGCGGCGACCAGGCCCTCGGCCAGCGCGATGCCAGGCGCGAGATGGCCGCCGGTGCCGCCGCACGCGATGAGGAAACGGCTCACGCGCTCACCTCCATCAGGGCGCGGCTCGGCGCGAGGTTGGGCCGGCTCCAGGCGCGGCGGGTGTTGAAGAGCAGGCCGATGATCAGGCCCATCAGCAGGAGATTCGAACCACCGTAGGAGATGAACGGCATCGACATGCCCTTGGTCGGCAGCGAGCCGGTGACCACGCCGAGGTTGATGATCGACTGCAGCGCGAGCAGCAGGATCGAGCCGGCGACGAGCAGGTAGCCGAAGAGGTTGGGCGCGCGGCGCATGTGCGCCAGCCCCGCCCAGAAGAGGATCGCGAAGGCCGCCACGGCGCCGAGCGTCGCCCAGAGGCCGAGCTCCTCGCCGACGATGGCGAAGATGAAGTCGGTGTGCGCCTCGGGCAGGAAGGCCATCTGCTGGCGACCGTTGCCCAGGCCGACGCCGTCGACGCCGCCGGAGGCGAACGCGAGAATGGCCTGCCAGAGCTGGTACGCGCCGTCGGACCGGTTGCCCTCGACATCGAGGAATGCAGTGATGCGGCCGAAGCGCACGGGGTCGTGCCAGACAGCGAGGGCGAAGACGCCGACGCCCGCCAGGACCGTCGGCACCATGTAGCGCAGCCGGGCGCCGGCCAGGAAGAGCATGATGAAGCCGACCACGCCGGTGAGCGCGGTGGTGCCGAAATCGGGCTCGGCGATGATGAGCAGCGCGAACATCCCGATGCCCGCGCACGGGATGAGGAAGCCGCGCTTGAACGAGGCCATGTGCCGCTGGTTGATGCCGCAGTAGTGCGCGAGCGCGAAGACCATCGCGAGTTTCGCGAACTCCGAGGGCTGCACGCGCATCACGACCAGATCGACCCAGCGGCGCGCGCCGTTGACGGTGCGGCCGATGCCCGGGATGAGCACGCCGAGCAACGCCACCAGCGCCACGCCCGCGATGATCCAGGCGTAGCGGCGCGCGTGCTCGAGATCGATCCGGCTCACGACCCAGCCGAGCGCCACCGAGACGCCGATCCAGATGAGCTGCCGCTTGAGGAAGAAGTAGGGATCGGCCCCCTTCGACACCGTGCTGCTGAACAGGATCGTGATCCCGAGGATCGACAGCGCCACCGCGCACACCAGCACCACCCACACGGGATGGAACTGGAGCGAGAAACGCGGCTGGGGCGGCTCGGGCGCGGTGAGGGTGGCGGTCGTCACGGTGGCGGGGACGGAAGTTGGAGAATCACTCGATCTGGGGCGCGGGCACGGCCGGCGGCGGCTCGTCGACGCGGATCACGGGGGCGTCGCCGGCGCTCGGCACACCCTCGTCGAGCTCCTGGCCCGGGCGCGGAACCGCCGGGGTCACCGGGGCGACCGGCTCAAGCGGAGTGGTCTCCGCGGGGCCGATCTCGGGCACGAGGGACGGCGGGGGCTTGGCCGCGCGGGATGCACCGGAGCCGGGAATGGTGAGGACCTGACCGATCCGGATCTTCCGCGGGTCCGTGATCTGGTTGGCGCGGACGAGTTCGCCCACGCTGATCTGGTACTTGCGGGCGATCGACTCGGCGCTCTCGCCGGCTCCGACCGTGTGGACGCCGGGACCGGACGGGGACACGGGCGCGAGGCCGGAGGAGGTCGGCGTGGCCGCCGGCGGGGGAGGCAGCGACGGGCCGGACGGAGCCGGGGCGGCGCCATTGCCCGGCAGCTGCAGGACCTGCCCGATCTTCAGGTGGTCGCCGGAGATGCCGTTGAGCGTGCGCAACGCGGAGGCGGTCGTGTGATTGCGCGAAGCGATCTTCGAGAGCGTGTCGCCGGACCGCACGGTGTAGGTCGCACCGCTCGCGACGGGCGCGGACGCAAACGCCGGGGACCGCGCGGGCGCGACCTCCGAGGAGGCGGGCGCCTTGGCGCCCTTCACCGGGATCACGAGCTTCTGGCCCGGGCGCAGGGAGGATTTCGCGGTGAGGTTGTTGGCGGCGGTGAGCTCGGCGACCGTGACGCCGTTCCGGCGGGCGATGAGGTCGAAGCTGTCGCCCTTCTGCACGGTGTAGGTCTTCGCCGGGGTCGACGCCACGGGGGCCGGCGCGGCGCCGGGCCGGGTCGGGGCGAAGCGATCGCCCGCGGGGGCTGCGGTCTGGGCGAAGGGCAGGTTCAACGCGATGGGCGCCAGCTCGGCGGCGCCGGGGTTGAGC
>JAEXPG010000582.1 GCA_023447015.1 Verrucomicrobiota bacterium | reverse complement strand
CTGGCGCGGCCGTTCCGGCCGCTCTTCGATGGCGAGATCCCGGGGCCCTGGGCCCGGTGGGCGACGGTGTGGCGCTGCTGTGCGCAGATGCCGACGGACGAACACCTCGCGCCCGAGTCGGACTTCTTTTTCTGGTGAACATCCCCTTGGGGGGCGCGTCGAGTGCAGCGGGCGACTCGAGTTTGTGGGGCGAGTCCCCGTGTTTGTGCGATGCGCCCCCCTCCTTCATGAAGCGGGGCTGGCTCGGCGAGGCGTAGGCGGTGGCCGGAACTGGAGCGCGGTCGCTGTTGGGCCGGGCTCCGGGGCTATCTCAGCTCGATCCGATTCCAGTAGGCCCAGTCGTAGGTGTAGCTGCCGCGGCGGTGGGTCTCGAAACGGAGGACCTCGCCGGGGTTGGGGGTGTAGGCGATCTCGAGATGCTGAATGCCGCGGTCGTCGGTCCGCTCGATCGGTTGCAGCACTTGGCGGAAGATACGGCGGTGGCGGCCGTCGGTGCCTTCCGCGGTGATGAGGAAGACGACGCCGTCGGTGGCGCCGTCGGGATGCGGGCTGCCCGTGGTGTCGAGGCCGAACTCCCAGACGATCTTGCGCGTCTCTGGCGGGGCGGGGACCCAGAGCTTGGCGTCGGGATGGGCCCCGAGGCTGAAGGTGCCGGGCCCGCCGCGGAGGGGCAGACCGAACTTCGCCGCAAAGCGGATGGGGGCGGGGGCGACGTTGGGAAACTGCTCCGCCGCCTGCTGCGCGGTGAGCGTGTGGACCTCCGGTTCCGGTTCGAGCACGCTGCGGCCCTCGTCGTTGAGCGCGATGTCGGGATATCGGTCGTGTTGTTGCTGGAGCTTCTGGCGGATGGCGTCGTCGAGCTTCCGGCTGAAGTAGACATCGCCGAAGTCGTGGGAGAAGGCCGGGCGGGGGGCGAGGTCGGCGAGGCTGGTGATGAATTCGCGGGTCGCGCCGTCGGTCCGGAGGTGGCCGGCGAGCACGAGGGCGGAGACTTCCTCCCCTTGGAGCGCGTCGATCCGTTCGTCGACGAAGTCGCGGTCGTACTCGCGTCCGTTGGTGATCATGAGCGCGCGGCGGGAGGCGTAGTAGGGAATGGAGGCGTTCCAGTCGGCGCCGGCGATGATGATCACGCTGTCGGGCGGAGTGAGGTCGCGCAGCACGTTGCTGAGCGTCGAGCCGCCGGGCGAGCGGACCTTCTGCTGATTCCAGTAGCCGGACGGCCCGAGGTAGGCGCCCCAGAGTCCGGCGAACGGCACGAGGAGCAGCCCCGCGCGCAGCCAACGGGGCCAGCGCCGCTCCAGCAGACCGAGCAGCGCGTAGCCGAAGGCCACGAGGAGGAACACGCTCGCGGCGTAGAAATAGTAGTCCTGCAGCGCGTAGGCGTAGGGGATCGCCAGTTGGGGCACGAGGAACAGCCCCAGCGCGACGAGCATGGCACGGCGATGGCGGCCGGCCACGGCGAGCCCGGCCAGCGCACAGGTTACGAGCAGCCAGGGCGGCATGATCGCGCTGGCCCAGCCGTTGGTGAGGCCCCGCCAGGTCTCGGCTGAGATCCGTGCGGCGAGCGAGAAGGTGCCGTAGTTGCTGAAGCCGAGGGCTCCGGAGGTGATGAAGTGCGTTGCCGGATTCTGCTCCTTGATCGAGTCGGCGAAATGCGTCCACCACACGGTCAGGGCAATCGGCGCCACCATCGTCGCGCAGCCCCACGCGGTGGTCCGCAGCAGCGCCCCGAAACCGCGTCCGTCGCGCCATTCCCGGCGGAGGGTCCAGAGTCCGTACGCGAGGGCGGGGGCCACCCAGGCGGCGAAGGTGAGGCTCTTCATCATCCCGGCCGCGCATCCGCAGAGGCTGGTCAACAGCAGCCAGTGCAGCCGCCGGAACCGCAGCGTCTGCACGAACAGATGGAGGAACCAGACCGAGAGACACAGCACCGCCGATTCCATCAGGAAGGCGCGGGAATAGAAGATGTAGACCGGGCAGCTCAGGATGAGGGCCAGTCCGAGCCAGCGTTGGCGCCGGCGCAGGCCGGCCTGCCCGAGCAGCAGGTACACCGCCGGCAGCATCAGGTAGAAGCAGGCGCCCGAGACGGCGCGGGCGGCGACGAAGTCCGGCCAGCCGGTGGCGCGCTTGAGGAGGACGACGCTCCATTCGTAGAGCGGCCACTCGAGCGGCGCGCTCCACGGCTTGCCGAAGATCGGGGTGTCGTAGCGCAGGGAGAAATTGTCCTGCCGGTCGATGTAGTCGGTGATGATCGCCGTCTGTGCCTGGCGGAACTCGTGGCCGATCAGGAACCCGGAATGCCAGTTGCGCGTGAGGAAGAAGAAGTGCGCGGCGAGCGCCACGGCGAAGAGCGCGAACAGCAGCCAGCGCGGACCGTCGACGGTGTCTCCCGGGGCGGCTCCCTGGCGGGCGCCGGCGCCGGCCGGCGCCGGATCGGGCGGGGGGGCCCGCTCGCGGCCGGGCAGGGACGAATCGGAAAGGTCCATGAAGCCGCCACGCTAGGGCGGGTCGGCGAACCGGTGCAAGTCGGCGTCGGGGGGAGTGTGCTGGCGCCCTGTTTCGGTGGCGCAGGTCGCCGCGCCCGGCCCCGAAACGGGGGCGCCCGCGACTGCCGGGCGGCGCGCGCCATTCGTCCGGGTTTGCGACCGCCCATGGTGGCTTGGCTGTGTTGTCGGGGTGGGCGTGGCAGTTTTGCCGCCATGGAAACTCCCTGGGGCCCGCTCGCCGGCATCACCTGCTGGACCATCTCGTTCGTCGGGATGGGGCTGGGCGTGGTGTTCTGCGGCGGGGTGGTGTGGAGCATCGCCCGCGCCCTGCGAAACGAGATCGCCGGGCACGCCCCGCGTCTGGCAGAACGAGAATGACGCCCGCCATGCCTTCGCTCCCCCGTATACTGCCTGCCGATCCAGCGTGCTATCCCTGGCGCCGGCGCTGGCTGGGGACGGCCGGCTACTGGTCGGCCCAGACTGCCTTCTGGGGGCTGCTGGCGGCGTTCCTGATCACGTCGAATCTGGCGGAGTCGTCGCGCAAGGTCTCCGCGGGCGAGATCTGGATGAGCAACCTCGTGGCCGCGGTGCTCGGCCTGAGCCTGACCCATCTGCTGCGCGTGGTGGTGATCGCGCTGCGGGCGCGGGCCCAGTCCTGGCGGGGTTTCCTCGGCGTCCTGGTCCCCCTGAACATCCTGACGGCGGCGGGCTTCCTGGGGGCGTTGTTGGGGCTGGGCGCGTTGTTCTCGCCGGAGTCGTTGGTGGATGAGAGCAGCCCCATGACCCTTGTCACGTATCTCGACGGCGTGGGTTTCTTCTTCGCGTTGTTTGTCGTCTGGTGCGGCTTCTATCTCGGAAGCTGCTATTACCGGGGCTACCGCGAGGGGGTGATCGAGCGGCTGCGGTTGCAGGCGCAGGTGAAGGAGGCCGAGCTGCGCACGCTCAAGGCCCAGGTCAACCCGCACTTCCTTTTCAACAGCCTCAACACCCTGCGCTCGATGATCCCGGCCGAGCTCGATCGCCCGCGCGACGCGGTCACGCTCCTCGCCGAGCTGTTGCGCGCCACGCTCACGCTGGGCGACCGGGCCACCGTGAGCGTCGCCGAGGAGCTGGAGACCGTGGAGACCTACCTCTCGCTGGAGCAGCTGCGTTTCGAGCAGCGCCTGCGGGTGCGCGCGCGGGTCGATCCCGCCGCCCGGGCGCTGCCGGTGCCGCCGCTGCTCCTCCAGACCCTCGTGGAGAACGCGGTGAAATTCGGCGTCGGCACCCGGCGCGAGGGCGGCGAGGTCGGCTACGAGATCGCCCTGGTGGAAGACGTGCTGCACCTGCGTGTCACCAATCCCGGCCGCCTGCGGACCGGCAGCGAGTCCACCGGATTGGGACTGGCCAACGCCCGCGCGCGGCTGCTGCATCTCTTCGGCCCGGCGGCCTCGCTCGTCCTGGCCCAGGCCGACGACGATCAGGTCGTCGCCGAGGTCACAATCCCCGTGGCTGCCCCGACCCCGCTTTCCGCATGAATGCCATCATTGTCGACGACGAACGCCCGGCGCGTACCGAGCTCAAACGGCTTCTCGAGGAGTTTCCCTCGATCAGACTCGTGGGCGAGGCGGCGGGGGCGACGGAGGCGCGCGCCCTCATCGAGCAGGCCCGGCCCGAACTGGTCTTCCTCGACATCGAGATGCCGGAGCAGAACGGCTTCGAGCTGCTCGAGTCGCTGCCGCCGCCGCATCCGCACGTGGTCTTCACGACCGCGTACAACGCCTACGCGGTGCAGGCCTTCGAGGTCAACGCGCTCGACTACCTGCTCAAGCCGGTCAACCCCCGGCGGCTCGCCTCCGCCCTCGAGAAGGTGCTGAAGCGCGCCGGGGCGCCCGCGTCCGCCGTGGCGCCGACCCCGGAGGTCCCCGGCAACGGGGCTGGGGAGAGCGTCCCCACCGCGCCGCTGCGCGCGGACGACCACGTGTTCGGGCGCGACGGCGACCGCTGCTGGTTCGTGCCGGTGCGCTCGCTCCGGCTGCTGGAGTCGGACGGCAACTACACCCGCCTCCACTTCGACCAGGCCGCGCCGCTGCTCTACCGCACGCTCAACTCGATGGAGGAGCGGCTGCCGGCCGATCTGTTCATGCGGGCCAACCGCTCGCAGCTGGTGAACCTCACCATGATCGCGAACATCGGCCAGTGGTTCAGCGGTTCGCTGAAGGTGACGCTCAAGGACGGGACCGACGTCGAGTTCTCCCGCCGCCAGGCCCAGCTCTTCCGCGAGCGGATGAGCCTGTGACCGGGTGGCGGCGCCGATGCCCGTGGGTTCGCGGGCGGGCCGGCCGAAGCGGCGTGGGACTCAATCCCGGCGCGGGAAGGTGGACACCTGCTCGCGGACGCGGGCGATCGTGGCGGCGGGGAGATAGCCGCCGAAGGCCATTGTCGGCATGACCAGTGCACGCGAGCCGAGGATGGTGCCGGGCTGGAGGACGGCGTTGCAGCCGACCTCGGCCTTGTCGCCGAGGATTGCGCCGAACTTGCGCAGGCCGGTGTCGAAGGTTCCCGTGGGCAGACGGACGGTGATGGCCTTCTGATCGAGGCGGAGATTGGAGAGCACGGCGCCGGCCCCGAGGTGGGCGCCGTTGCCGAGGATCGAGTCGCCGACGTAGGGCCGGTGCGGGATCTGCACGCCGTCCATGAGCAGCGAGTTCTTGATCTCGGCGTTGTGGCCGACAGTGCAGCGCGCGCCGACGATCACGTTGCCGCGCAGGAAGCAGCCCGGAAGGAGCTTGGTCTCCGGTCCGACCCAGACGGGGCCGAGCAGGGTCGCGTAGGCGGGCAGCTGTGCGGTCGGGTGGATGAAGACCGGACCCTCGACATGGACACCGGGCGGAATCGCCTGGCCGCCGGAGAACTGCTGCGCCGCGAGCGCGGGGCCGATCTGCTTCAGCCACTCCCACGGGTGGGCGTCGGCGGAGAAGAAGGCGGCGAACGCGGCGAGCGATGGCGGGAGGGCGAAGAAGTCGGCGGCTTTCACGGCGCCGGAGATTGGGGCGCCGCGCATCGGGCGGCGAGGAGGAAGAATCGATCGCTCCGTCTCGTCATCCCGCGCGGTGTCAGTGCTCCGCAGGCCAGCCCGCCTTCGTGTCTCCAGCCCTCAGATCAGGCCGAGCTTCATCTTCCCCTCTTCGGAGATCATGTTCTGGTTCCAGACCGGCTCCCAGACGATGCGCACGTCGGCTTCGTCGACGCCGGGGACCATCATGAGCTTCGACTTCGCATCCTCGGCGATCGCCGGGCCCATGCCGCAGCCGGGGGCGGTGAGGGTCATGGCGACGTCGACCTTGTGGCCGCCCTGTTCGCGTTTCGCGACCTCGAGCGAGTAGACGAGACCGAGGTCGACGATGTTCACCGGGATCTCGGGATCGTAGACGCTGCGGAGCTGGTTCCAGAGGAGCTCCTGGTCGGGCGCGCCGTCGGCGCCGACCTTGGCGTGCGCAAGGCCGTTGGTCTGTGCCTGCTCGCCGATGGCGTCGGCGTACTGGCCGTCGAGGCGGGCCATGCCGAAGTCGCCCATGATCGTGAAGCTGCCGCCGAGGGTCTGCATGAGGGAGACCTTCCCGCCGGCGGGGATGACGAACTTGTTCCCGTAGGGAACCATCACGGCTTCGACTTCACGGGTGAGGGTGCGGTTGCGGTCG
>JAEXPG010000551.1 GCA_023447015.1 Verrucomicrobiota bacterium | reverse complement strand
TGGTCGCATAAAAGCGGATTCGGCCGCACCGTAGCGGAATGCGTGGGGGAGAACAGGGCCACGGCGCCGAAGGCGGCGCCGGCGAGGAGTAAGCGGGAAGCGCGCATGCGCCGAGCGAAGGACATTTAACGCAACACTGCAAGGCGCGGCCGGCCCTGGTTCGCGCCCTTCGGCACGTTTCCCACCCCCGCAGAACCCGGCCATCGGCTTCCTCACCGGCTAGTCCGAAACGCATCCGAAGGGAACTCGGAGCGGAAACGGACGATGCGTTTCTCGCCGCGGCGACGCGCACACCGGCGTCAATCAGCGGCGTCGGTGAGGACGACGGTGGCGCGGCCGACCTCGGTGATGCGCACGCCGGCCGCGCGCAGGATCGCGGTGAGATCCGCCAGCGTGGCGCCCTTCGCGACCGCCGGAAGCTTCCGCGCCGCCACCGTGCGACTAACCATGACCTCTTTGCCGCTCGCGGTGGCAAAGAGCTGCGCCGCATAGCCGACCGGAATCTCCGTCGCCTCGCCGAACGTCGCCTCGACCTTGGGATAGAAGACCCCGCCGGTGAGGTACCGCATTTGCGCTGCGTCCTTCTCCCGGAGATCGCGCCGCCGCTGCAGCTCGTCGCGGATGCGTTGTTTCCGCTCTTCGATGGTGGGGTCGTCGGCGCGCAGCACCGGCGCCGCCAGGGAGAGGGCGAGAAACAGGAGCAGGAGAAGAGACCGGGAGCGCATACGCCAAAGATTCGTCACCAACGGAAGGCAACGAAGGACCTCGGTGGGCCACCGCGCAACGCGAGAACGGTGTTCATTCAGAACAAGGCGGAAGCGCGGAATCACCGACCAAAGCACATCCCCACAACACCGCAGGGTACAGATCCTCCACCAGCGACGAGCATCCTGAAGCACCTGATTCCCGTATTCTCGCGGCCCAGGAGCTTATCACACCGCGTCAACCGGACACCCGCCCATGATTGGAGGGCGGGGACTTCACCTGCGTCTCATCTGGCGAAGGGGACGCCTTCCGCTTCTTCCACTCAGCAAAAACCGCGACCACCAACACGAAGCCTGTCGGGATGAGGAACTCCGTCTTGTCTGCAGCAGCTTCCCAACGAGCTAGGATATGGGCACCTAGCACGCAGAGCGCGATGAAGCCCGCAGATTGCAGCAGCACCACCACGAGGGCTTGAACAACCGGCGGCGCCTTCCTGAAGGCACTCTGCGAGAATGACCTGAGCCAGCCGAACAACCACAGGATGAAGACAAGCCCGATTCCGGTCGCCAGAAGCTTCAAGACACCAAGAAACCCGACATCGCGAACAACCGAGATAGCTACGGATACCGCGACCACCACACCGGCACCGATGGCACCAGCGACAAGGTTCCTTCTCGTCGCCCAGCCAGGCACCAGTGAGTTGAGAAACTCACGGCGTGAAATCGGGGTGCTCATCGGCCGGCAATTCAGGCGAACCTCAGCGGATACGCAACCTCGCATGGAAGTCGGAGTTTCCGTGGTTGGTCCTACGATCGCTCATCGGAGCAATGCGGAAAGGTAGGCGAAACCAGCAATGCCGAGAAACGCCGCAACACCAGCAGATGCCGGACCGGCAACATACCAGAACGAAGGCGGCAGCGGCACCGGACGCCCCTTCTTCTTCATCAGTACCGCGACAAGCAACCACACGAAAGAAATCGCGGCACACACGACCAAAGCAGCAACGAGATCCTTCACTCCAAACGGCAGGACGCTCAACCCATCCGGGCCATCCATCGGCGCCTTGTTCATGAGGACTGCGAGAATCATCATTTCCGAGCAGAGTCTTGTTCTGAGAATAGCGTGCAAGGTATTCTGGACCGATCAGCGCAGGCGAAGCAGTTGGGCACGGAGACAGCGGAGAGAATCCGGATGTCCAAGGTACTCGCCAGTTGGGTGAACAAGCCGGACCAATTTTCGGTTACTCAAGTTTCCCTCTGCCGCAGGTTCTGCCAGAGGCAGAATGATCGCCCGCCGATTGTCCTCGGCTTCTGCGACCTGTCCGCATTGCCATTTCTAAGTTCGGTTGCCGCGACCGCACCCTCACTCGGGATCACGAGAGCCCCCATCCAGCGCCGGACCACACGCACGCTACCGGCCGGCGCGGCCGAGTTTCCGCACGTCCCCGAGCCACTTTTTCCGGAGCGCCTCCTTCGAGTGTTTGACCTGCCCGAAGGTCGTGACGCGCACCGGTTTGATGCCGCAGAATTCCAACGTCCCCCGTTTGAGGGAGACGATGCCCGCATTCCGGTACACGAGCAGATCGTACCAGGTCGGGGCATCCATCGTCACAATCAGGCGCGCGGTCTTGCCGACCAGGAGCTTGTCATGCAGGGCCGAGTTCTCCCTCGGCTTGTAGGCGAAGCCGGGCAGGAAGGTCCGGTCGAAGAACCCCTTGAGCAGCGCCGGCGCGGCGGCCCACCAGATCGGATAGACAACGACGAGGTGGTTCGCCTCCGCGATGAGCTGCCGTGCCCGGACAAGACCGGGCTCGAGCTCGGTGCGCACGCGGTAGCCGAAACGCAGGTTGGGATCGAACTCCAGATCGGCCAGGTGCAGGGTGGTCGTCCGGATGCCGGCCTCGGCGCTCCCCCCTGCGTAGGCGTCCGCCAGCGCGGCGCAGAAGCTCTCCTTGTCGGGATGTCCGTTGACGACGAGTGTGTTCGACATTGTTCCGTGGATTCAGCGGGTGGAAACGAGCCGTCACACCTAGCGGACGGCCCGGGACAATTCGATGACTTTGTCCCGCCCCGCGCGCCGCGACCCCGCAAAGCGCGTGATCCCGCTGCCGGCCCCTCCATCACGGCGCCGGCGGCGGTCCGACCAACGCACGAAACTCCGGCGTGGCGAGCGCGGCGGTGAAGGCCGGCTCACGAGCGAGCTCCTCGGGGTGAAGCCCGCCGGCGCCCAGCAGCGGCCGCAGAAGCGCCGCGGCTTCCTCGGTCCGGCCGGCGAGAGCGGCGACGCCGGCCTGGTTGTAGGCGAGCAGCGCGGCGTCGGGCAGGGCGGCGGAGGCGAGCCGCGCCCAACGCAGAGTCGAGGCGCCGTCGCGATGCTCCGCGAGCGCGCACACCGCCTCGCGACAGCTGCGCAACTGGGCGGCGATGACGACGCTCCGCATCAGCGCTCCTTCCGGCGCCGGGTCCGCCGCCGTCCGGCGCCACTCCGCGAGCCGGGCCAGCGCCGCCGGCTCGGGCGCACGCGCCCACGCCTCGAGGAGCGCAGCCTGCTGACGCTCGAGGTCGCGCACCGGCTCTCCTCGTGGCGAGGCCGAGGCGAGCTGTCGCTTCCGATCCCGCAACGCGGCGCCGTCGGTCCACCAGTCCGCCTCGGCCAGCAGCGCCGCGGCGACCAGGTCGGCTTCCGGCCGGGGCAGCGTGGCAAGCGCGGTCTGGTACCGCTGCAGCAGGTCCGTCGCGAACTTCCGGTAACGGGCGCGGATGCCGGCATGACGATTCTGCGCGTCGAGCCAGGCGAGCGCCTCGTCGGTCGCCGACTCGGGCAGCCAGCTGTGATCGCCGGAGAAGACCACGAGGCGGTGCGCGGCGGGCCCGGCCTGCAGATCGCGCTCGATCCGCCGCATCTCGTCGCGGTTGAAATCCTCCGTCCCGGCGTAGGCGCAGACATCGAAGCCGACCCGCTCGGGCGTGCGGTCGTGGTCGAGAAACCCGCCGCCGCAAAGGATCACGCCGCGGGCCAGACCCGAGTCCGCCACCATCGTCGCCACGCGGGCGCCGCCGGAGAACCCCGCCAGATAGACCCGGTCGGAGTCGACACTGAAGCGCTGGGCCACATCGCGGAGCAGCGCATTGGCGGCGACGGCGCCGTCCCGCACCGGCCCGTTGCGGGAGTTGCAGGAGCCCGCGACGATGAAGCCGTGTTTCTCCGCCGCCACGGCGAAGAGCCGCACGGGCAGTTCGCCGCGCGCCCGGGGATCGAAGCAGAACAGCACCGGCCAACGCCGGGCCGGATCGTAGTGCGACGGCAGGAAGAGCGCATAGCTCTGCCCGGGGTTCTCGCGGCAGACGACGCGCTCATGGAAACCGCCGGAGAGCTCGGCCGGCGCCGCGGCCCGCGCAACCAGCGCAAAGGCCAGCGCCACGCCGAGCGCAAGCTGGCGGCCGGGAAAGCGGGAGATGAGAGGAATCACGGTCCCCGCAGAATCCCGACGGCGGCCGCGTTCCCGTGCTCCGCCGCAGTGCCGGTCCGCCGCGGCGGGAGCGAGATTCCAGATCCGGGCGCTCCGGCCCGAACCCCACCGATTCGCTCAACCGAGGAACGGCAGGCAGGAAAAGGCCACAGAGGCAGACGAGAGACGGAAGAGAGCACAGAGGGGTACGTGGGTAAGCGAGATCTGGTCCGGCCAGCTCACCCCAATGGGGAGCATCTCAGGTATCCAGGATCTCTCCGATCTCGGTGTACCCTTGCCCTCTCTCTGTGCCCTCCGTGCCCAACTGCTTCGTCTTGGTTCAATCCATCACCACGCAGAACCAGGCGGAACCCGCCCCGCGCACCGGATAGGCCCGATAGTCTCCGCCTGGCGCTCGACCGCCGGCGATCCGGCAATAGCCGGTGAACTCGCCGGCATAGGCGCTCCGCACAAAGACGACATACTTCCGCCCATTCCACTCAACAACCCGCGCACGGCCGCCGTCCGAAAGCCCGTCGTAGGGCGGTGGCAGGACGAGGAAGGTGTGGTACCCCAACTGCTCGGAGGGAAAGGCGCCCTGCTCCGCTCTCAGCGCCGCCTCATCGAACCTCACGCGGTTCCACCAGAAAAAGAGGGGCAGGCGGCCGAGAGAGAAGACCACAGCCGGCACCATGACCGCGACCGTCAGAGCGTGCAGGCACGCCGGCGCGACTCCTCGCTTCAAACCGAGCGCCCGCGCCAGACCGATCATCGCTCGCACAACGAGGACACACCAGAGGACGAACAACGCAAACAGCACCGTCGCGGTGACCATCCAGCTCAGCCGGACCTCCAGCAGCTCGCACAGGACGATCACCACCGCGACTCCGAGAGTCAGCCATCCGCCCCGGACTGCGGTCTCACGAAGCGACGGTGCTGCGGCCGCGTGCTCGCTCACGGAACACCGCGCTCACTTCCCCGCGGGAGCGGGCATCGTGTAGCGCATGAACGCCTCGTTGGCCTGGCGGGCGGCCGTCCAGTCGCGCAGGTAGTCGACGGCGATGAACTGGTGGATCGTGATGATCAGCCAGAAGATCAGCTGGAAGCGGAGCTTGCCCGTCTTGTGGCGGAAATGCTTCTGCGCGAGGAAGGCGCCGGGCCAGCCGCCGCACGCGGCCACGAGGTGCAGGGTGGACTCCGCCACGCGCCACTGGCCGTGCCGGGCGCGGAGCTTGTCGAGCCAATACACGAGGTAGCCGATGATCGACATCCCCAGCCCGCAACCGACCACCAGCCGCCAGTCGTTGCGATCGGCCATCTCCCAGAGCGCGTAGCACGGCGCGGCGAGCAGCGGCACGAGGATCAGCACATGCCAGAGCCGGATCCGGCCGCCCTCGTTGTGGTGTTCCACCTGCACGGCGTGGACCCGCCCCTGCTCATCGCGCCCGATGCGAAACTCGACGATGTCGCCCACCTCGGGCCGCTTGTGTTCCGCCACGAAGTCGTCGCGGCTGACGAACACCTTGTGCTTCTCGAACAAGAGATAGCCCTCGCCCTTGATATGGCTCCACTCGACGATGCGCGCGGTGAGCTTGACGACCGGCCCCTTGTTCGACGAGGCGGTGGATTGGCTTCGATAGTCGGGGCTGACGGCGTAGGCCATGGCTGCCACTAGAACGTCCGGACAGGCGGCCCGCGCAACTCCGGAATCACCTCACGGCGGTCAATTCGATGTACATTGAAAACTCGGCCGCCGCCCCTGCCGCCCACTGCGGCGAGAGCTGCTCGAGCTCCACGACCGGGGACCCCGGGTTGCCGGTGTAGACCTGGGTGTAGAAACCGGCGTCGGGCGCGGCGACCTCCGGCCCGCGGCTCTCGCCGAAGGCGAGGTGCAGGCGATGCGCCCCGAGGTTGGCCACGAGCGTCTGCGGCGGGAAGCCGAGCTTGTCGGACCGGCCGTTGTAGGCGAGGCGCACGCCGCCGGGGATCTCCGTCACGATCGCGGGCACGGGCAGGTCGGGCCGCAGCATCGGACCCGAGGAGCCGCCCACCCGGCAGTAGCCGCGTGGCCATTGCGTGGTCGGGCCGGGCTGCAGGTCGACGGTGGTGGTGACCGGCGTCTGCAGGATCTGCATCACCTGCACGGCGCGCGTGCCGCCCGCCGCCACCGCGATCCGGCAGGCCAGCCGGCCGTCCGCCGGCTCATAGATGCGGGTGAAACGCGGATACCCGCCGCCGGCATCAGGCATGAGCAGCTCCAGCCGGCCGTCGGCCACGACCACCGTCTCGGCCGCGGCGCGATCCCAGGCGTCGGGCGGCGGCCAGCCCCAGAGCGACTGCGGGCCGAGCCACACGCGATGGCCGCCCCAGCTGAACCGGTCCTCCCGCGAATCCGTCTCGAAGAGCAGGTTGGCCGCACCCTCCCCGACCGGGCCGAAGTGCACCAGCCGGCCGCGGTCGACCGAGACGACCGCGCGCCAGTTGGCGGCGGTGAGTTCGTAGGCACGATCACCCTTCCAGGTCGTGGCGGTCCAGACCGCGGTTTCAGTGGGGGCAGATTGCACGGAGACGGGGGCCAGGCAGCAGGCGAGCGCGCAGCAGCCGAGCACAGCCGGGAGGATCTTCATGGTCACTTCGACTCGTTGAGGAGCCGGTCGGCCGCAAGCACCAAGAAGAGATAGTCGGTCGTGCCGCCGCCGAGCACGTACTCGGTCTGCTGCCAGAGGAACGGCCACTCGAGCAGCTCGGGGAAGTCGGGCCGGATGAGCGCCGTGCCGGACACGCTGCCGCCGGGCAGGTACGACCAGTCGGCGCGGTTGAAGCCGTAGGCGACGGTCGCCGAGCGGGAGCCGACGCCGGAGGCGAACGAGGCGGTGTTCGCGCCGGGGTGACAGCCGAGGATGAAGTTCAGCGAGTGGAGCATGAGCTCGCGGGAGAAAACCTCCGGGAAGGCGCGGTGCAGGAAGTACTGCTCCATGCCGAAGCCCTGGATCTGCCAGCCCGCGCCCCAGATGTCCGGCTCGTAGGGCACGCCGTACGGCGTCTTCTTCTCCAGCGCCACGACCTCGGCGTGGTAGGCCTTCACGGCGTCGGTCACCTCGCGGGTGAACGAGGCGTCGCCGATCTCGGCGAGCGCGCGGCCCACGATCCAGCCGACGCGCGGGGTGCGCGGGTGGGTGCCTTTGCCGCGGATGTTGTCGCAGATCTTCCCGCGCTGGGAGAGGAGGTAGTCGGCGTAGACGCGGTTCTTCGTGGTGAGCAGCAGCTCGACCGCCAGGCCGATGCGCGGGCTGGGCATGAACTGCGTCCACGGCGAGGCGGGCTGCCGCGACTCGTCGGTGATCTTCCAGATCGTCTCCGCGATCTGGAGGCACTCGGCGGCGAGCGGGTCGTTGTAGCCCTTGAGCGCGCGGGTGGCGGCGGCGAGCCCGGCGGCGGTGTTGAGCTCCCGGAAGGGATTCTCCTCCGTGAAGACCCAGCGGTCGTCGGGCGAACCAACCACGCCGCCGTCGATCGCGGGCGGCTTGGCGGCGGCGGTCTTCGGGTCGAAGACGACGTTGTCGGTCTGCATGCTGAACTCGCCGAGGTGCGTGTACTGACGCTTCGTCGGCACGATGATGCCGCGGTAGAAGCGGCCCAGCGACCGGTAGCCACCGACAACCGTGAGCAGGCCGTGCTCGATCTGCTGCAGCACGTCGGGCTTGCCGTCGGGGCGCTGGATCTCGACCACGCGGTTCTCCTGGTCGATCGTCGTGCCGTCGTAGTCGACGTGGAAGCTCTCGTAGGCGAGCGCAAGGCCGTGGACGGTCTCGATCTGCGACTCGATGCGCAGGTCGTCGTCGCCGGCATCGTGCCAGCCGCCGCGGTTCAGGCCCGGGACCGGCTCGCCGGGCTGGTACTGGCAGAGCGTGGACGGGCCCTGGGCGTAGCCGTCGAAATGCGTGAAGCCGACCGGCGCCATGCGCGCGTCGTCGAGGTGGCAGCTGCCGTGCCACACCCGGTAGCGCTCGTTGATGCGCATGTGGCACATCTGGATCGGCAGGAAATACTCGAGCGTGGGCTGCCAGACGTGGCGGGCGTAGACGTCGGCGCCGATCTTGAACGGGTTCGAGCGGACCTCGCCGTAGCTCACGACATACATGCCGGGGGCGGTGACGGCGGTGAAGTCGAGGCGCAGGTAGTTGTAGCGGAGGAAACGGCCCCACTCGTCGGCCTTGGCCTCGAACGCCTTCTCCAGTCTGCCGTCCGCCCCGAGGCGGGAGACGACGACCGGGAAGCGGCGCGCGTCGGTGCGGTCGAGCTCGACCATGGCCCATTTCTGCTGCGCGGGATGGTAGCCGACCTGGGACACCTGCACGACCGGCGCGGACTGGAAGCCCGGGAGCGCGTGCGGCGTGACGAGCCAGTTGATCGCGCCCTTCGTCGCGCCGGCGGCGATGGTGGAGCGGACGACGAACCAGCCGTTGCTGTGCTGCGCGCGGCCGTCGACGAGCTCCAGCGTGCCACCGTCGTCGTTGCGGATGGTCATGCGCAGCGCGTCGACCTCCGGCGCGATGGCGAGACTGCGGCCGGTGGCGAGCGCGGCCTGCTCGTAGGCGCCGGACGCGTCGGTCACGCCGGGGCCGTTGGACTGGAGGGGGAAGATTCCGCTCTGGCTCTCGGTGGCGAAGGACTTGCCGAAGAGCAGGCCGGGGAAGAGCTCGAGGTTGAAGCCGACCTTGCCGATCCACTCCGCCGGCAGCGGCGCGTCGAGGTCGACGAGGATGCGGAAGGCCGTGCCCTCGGGCACGACGCGCACGGTGTAGCCAAACTTCAGATCCGGGTACTCGATCGGGTTGAACCCCTTCCGGTTGCGCGACTCGTCGGGGAACGAACAATGGACGCTCACCTCGTTGGTGGCGCGATCGACCACGCGCTTGCCGACGACCGGCGTGGGCTGCCACTGGCCGGGCGTGCGGTCGAGGCGGAGGTCGCCGTTGGTCGCGAGGCGCTGGCCGTTGAGGATCACGCCCACGCCGCCCTGATGGCCCTCGGGGTAGTAGTCGTGCGCGAGCATCACGTTGAGCCCGGGCATCTCGAGGTACTCGAGGTCGTTGAGGGCGAGCTGCGCCGGCTCGGCGGCGGGCAGTGCGGCGGCCGCACACATGGCGGCGAAGGTGATGGCGGTCAGACGGGGGAGGGTCATAGGGGGGAACGGGAGAAGGTTACGGAAGGGGTGGCGGCGCGCGCATCGTGGTGCGCTCAGGCGCGGAGCAACCAGTGGAGGGTGTTGAGCCAGAGCTGGCGGATGGCGGGCGGCGCCAGCGACTCCAGCGAGTGACCGTTGGCGAGATAGGCGGTGCGGCCCGCGCCCGCGATGCGCCCGGCCTCGCCCTCGGCCGTGAGCACCATCGGGAAGTCGACCCACTCAGCGAAGTGCGCCTTCGCGTGCACCTGCACCGGCAAGAGCGGCGGGAGCACGACGTTGAAGTACAACTCGTCGGTCACCTCGAAATCGCGCACGCCGGCGACAACCGGATGCGAATCGGTCGCCACGCCGACCTTGAACTTCTCATACTTCGAGTGGCCGGTGTAGCCCCAATGCCAGCGGAACCCGAGAAGCTGCCCGTACTCGGGCCAGTCCTCGTAGCAGAGCACGCCACCGTGGAACGCCAGCGTCGGCCGGCCGGAGGCGACATAGCCGCGGAACTGCGCGCGCTGCGCCTCGCTCGGGCGCACGTACGGGTGCGGCGCGAGCCCGGCGAGCTGCCAGGCGACGTCGGGCAACGGCTGGTCGAGCGCCGGCCAAAGCATGCCGCCGGCGACGTAGAGATCCGCGTCGTCGAGCCGGTCGAGCGCGTCGTTGGCGAATGCCGTCTCCAGCTTCCAGTCACCCGGCAGCCAGGAGCGGATGAGCGCGGCCTGGGCGTCGACCGGGTGCCACGGCCCGCCGGTCTGGAAGAGGATGCGTTTCATGGGGCGACGGACGAAGGTGCGCGGCGCTCAGTACGTTTCAACCGGCGCGGTCAGGCGGAACGCGCCGCGCAGCGGCAGGTCGCGCGAGGAGCGGCCGACGACGATGCGGTACTCGCCGGCGTCGGCGATCCAGGCCTTGCGCTCGGGCGAGTAGTAGGAGAACGCCCGCGCGCCGAGCGTGAGGCACACGGTGCGCTTCTCGCCGGGCTGGAGCTGGACCTTCGCGAAGCCCTTGAGCTCGCGCACCGGACGCACCACCGCGGGGTTCACCGGCTCGACATAGAGCTGCACCACCTCGGCGCCGGCGCGCGCACCGGTGTTGGTCACCTCGCACTCGACCGTCGCGAGCGCGCCCGCCTCGCCGCCCGCGGCGATCTTGAGGCCGCCGAGGTCGAACGTGGTGTAGCTCAGGCCGAAGCCGAAGGGGAAGAGCGGCTCGACGGAATTGGCGTCGTTCCAGCGGTAGCCGACGAAGAGGCCCTCGTCGTACTGGACGCTGCCCGCCTCGCCGGGATAGTGGCGGATCTTGCCCGCGACATGCGCAACGCTCTCGGTGAGCTTGCGCGGGAAGGTGCAGGGCAGACGACCGGAGGGGTTCACGTCACCGAAGAGGATCGACGCGATGACATTGCCGCCCTCCATGCCGCCGTACCACGCCTGCAGCACCGCCGGCACCTTCTCGAGCCACGGATCCATCGCGACCGGCGAACCGGCGCCCAGCACGACGACCGTGCGCGGATTCGCGGCGGCGACGCGGGCGATGAGCTCCGACTGGCCGTACGGCAGCTCGAGCGACTCGCGGTCGCTGCTCTCGGTGTCGTTGTGGCGCTCGTGGTTGAGCCCGGCGACAAAGACGACCACATCGGCCAGTTTCGCCGCGGCCACGGCGCGGTCAGCGAGCTCCGCGGGGTCGAGGTGCCGATCGGGCAGCTCGGCTTGTTCGGCGGCGCCGGTGACGTCGAACGCCTCGAGGCGGCGGTACTTCGGCGCGAGCACGCCGAGCGAGAAATCAACGTCGGCGCGGCCGTCGGTGTAGGTGAGCAGGCCGGCGAGCGGCGTAATCTCGTAGAACGCCTTGATCTCGGAGCTCTGGCCTCCGTGGGCCTGGAGGCGCACGGCATTGTCGCCGATCACGGCGATGCGTTTGATCTTCGCGAGGTCGAGCGGGAGGAACGCGTTGGCATTCTTCAGCAGGACCATGCCCTCCTCGGCGACCTTGCGCGCGGTGGCCTGGTGCGCCCGGGTGTTCTGCGAGCCGGCCGGCCGCTGGTCGAGCGCCTTGGTCGCGAGCAGCACGCGGAGGTTGCGGCGGACCTTGTCGTCGAGGAGCGAGAGCGGGTACTCGCCGCGCTCGATGCCCTGCCGGAACGGGTCGGCCAGGTAGTAGTTTGCGTACGGCCCGCGCGTGCCCATCTCGAGGTCGAGCCCGTCGCGCGCCGCCTCGCCGGTGGAATGCGTGCCGCCCCAGTCGGACATCACGAGGCCACGGAAGCCCCACTCGCCCTTGAGGATGGTGTTGAGGAGGTAGCCGTTGTGGCAGCAGTGCTGGCCGCGGAACTTGTTGTACGCGCCCATCACCGACCACGCGCCGCCCTCGCGGATCGCGGCCTCGAACGGCGCGAGGTAGAGCTCGCGCAGCGTGCGCTCGTCGACCTCCACGTTCACCCGGCCACGCTCCACCTCCTGATTGTTGACCGCGAAGTGCTTCACGCATGCGGCAACATAGCCGGCCTGCATCCCGCGGATCACGCCGACCCCCATGCGGCCGGCGAGCCATGGATCCTCGCCGAGGTACTCGAAGGTGCGGCCGTTGAGCGGCGTGCGCTGGATGTTCACGCCCGGCCCGAGCATGATGTGCTTGTTGCGCTGGCGCGCCTCGTCGGCGATCACGCCACCGTACGCGAGGCCGAGGTCGGGATTCCAGGTCGACGCGAGCGCGATCGAGACCGGCATCCAGGTGACGTAGTCGTCGGTGCGGCCGGCCGGGCGCCAGCTGTCGAGGCTGATCTCCTCGCGCACGCCGTGCGGCCCGTCGGACATCCACATCTTGGGGATGCCGAGCCGCGGCACGCCGGTGGTGCTGAACTTCGAGTCGGCGTGCACCAGCCCGATCTTCTCCTCCAGCGTGAGCCGGGGCAGGATGTCCTCGACGCGCTCGTCGAGCGGCACGGCGGGATCGAGGTAGCGCGGCTTCGCCGGATCCTCCGCACGCAGGGCGGGACAGCTGAGCAGCAGAGCGAGGGCGAAGGCGGGGAGGGTCTTCATGAAGGCGGGGAGGTCCGTGAACGCTCCCCTTCGGCTTCGACTCCGCCAATTGAAATCGGCTGCGGCAGTTGAGGTGCAGCGCAGGGTTAATGCGGATTGGCGGTGAGCGGAGCACCGCCGTCAGCAGTAGGGCTGGACCGCCGGGCCCGCCGCCCGCTCCGTCGTGGCGGCGCGGCTTCCGCGCCGCGCGGAACCGAAGCGGTTCCGCTACCCCGAAGCTCACCGACGACCGCTCACCATCCCACCAGCGCGCGCAGCGGCCCGATCAGCTCCTGCGCCATCTGCTCGTGTTGGAAGGCGACGGGGTGCGCGTTGGTCGGCGTACCGGAATACTGGTGCAACGGGGCGAAGGCCACGCGCTGGTCACCGGCGGCATGGGCGGCCTCGATCACCGTACGCAGGCAAAGGCGCTGGAACTCGCGCTTCTTGCCGTCCTCGGTGGTCGGGTCCTCGCTGCGCATCGGGCTCTCGGTGAAAAGCACCGCAGCCTTGGGATAGGCCGCGCGGATGTCCGCGAGCAATGCGGCGAAGGCGGCAGTGAACACCGTCTCCTCGAGCCAGCCGGAGTTGAGGTCGTTCTGCCCGAGCGCGACCACCACCGCGTCGGGCTGGTACTGCGCATGGTCCCATTTCGCCGCCGGGTCGTCGGGCAGCGCGAGCGGGAAGAAGTCGCGGGCGTTGTTCGTGTCGGTCTTGCCCTGCCAGTCGCGCAGCACGCCGCGACCACCGTAGCTCACGAGGTGCACCTGCGCGCCGAGCGCGCGGCCGAGCAGCATGCCATAGGAGCGGGGGGCGTTGGCCATGCGCGAGGTGTTGTCGAGCTCGGGTGGGTACCGGTCGATCGCCTCGCCGCAAGTGATCGAGTCGCCGATGAACAGCAGCTTGCGCGCGGGGAGCGGCGGCGGCGCGAGCAGCTCGCAGCCGGCCGGCAGGCTCAGGCCGTGGAACGACGCCACGCCCTGCCAGCTCTCGTTGCGCCGCACCAGTTCCACCACCCAGCCGCCCGCCGGCGCCGGCCCGGACGGCAGCGGCAGTTCGCTGCGGCCCTGCGGCAGGCGGAGCACCACCGGCTCCCAGCCGTTGACGGCGAGGTTGAACGCGCAAAACGCCGAGCTCGCACCGAAGAGGATCGTCGGCGCCGGCCCGCGATACGCGAAGCGGATCGTCACGCCGGGAAAGCCGAGCTTCGCCTCGGTGTCTCCGACGAAGGCGAGGCGGCCCATGTACTGGAGCCGCGGATCGCGCGGCGAGATGGCGGTGACGGCGGGATTCATGGCGGGGGTGGTTGCGGGGGTGTCGGCCCGCGCGGTGGCGACGCCCCCGCACAGCGGGGCGAGGACCGCGCAGAGCGCGAGGGACACGGGCAGGAGGAAGCAGGACCGGGGGAGGCGCATGGGGAAAGGGTGCGGGGCGGCACCCGGCTGGCCAATGTTTTCGGAATGGCCCGGTGCCACCGCACGGAGGAACCAGGGCTCGCCGGGCCGGTCGCAGGATCTCCGGTCCACCCAAGCTTCGGAAACGAAGTCGCTGGTCAGTCCCGCCGCCCCGCTGTACTCACATTTTCGATCCATCTCCCCTGAATGAAAACGCCGCTCCTCCTGGTCTCCACGCTGCTGTTTGCTGCAGCGGCCTCCGCCGACGAGATCGCACTTGTCGACGGGCACGTCCTGCACGAGGCCACCATCGTGTCGCAGACTCCGCGCACGGTGATCGTG
>JAEXPG010000527.1 GCA_023447015.1 Verrucomicrobiota bacterium | reverse complement strand
GGCCCGAATGGACCGCTTCCTCGCGGGCAGCTGAGGCGGCGGGGCACGGGATGGAAACGGGTGCGACAGGCCGTGCCTCACCTCGCTGGAAGGTGGGGCGCCGTGTCGGAGTGTGCCTGCTTTGTGTCCTCGGCACGGGCGCGCGGGCGCGCGTCGGCGAGGTGTTTGAGAACGTCGAGACTCCGGCGGGTTCGCTCCGGCAGGCGACGGTGGTCGCCGCCACGGCGTCGACCGTCACGTTCCGGCATGCCGACGGGATCGTGCAGCTCCCGCTCCGGAGTCTGTCGGCGGAACTGCAGGCGCGGCTGGGGTACGACTCCGACAAGGCGTCCGCGCACGAGCGGGAGATGGAGGACGCGGTGGCCGCGCAGCGCACGATGGCGGTGCAGCGGGCGAAGCTCGAGCAGGAGGCGCGGGAGCGGCGGCGTTCCGAGCCGCCGATCCGGCGCGTGACGGACCGTCTCGGCACACCGGTCCGCATCGGGTGGGCGGATCTGCGGACCGATTTCAACGCGCTCAATCTCGGCGCGCAGAACCAGGGGAAGCGCCCGAGTTGTGCGGTCTACGCCGTGATCGGCGCGTTGGAGTACGAGCATTCGAAGACGGTCGGCCGCGTGGAGAAGTTCTCCGAGGACTATCTCATCTGGGCGACGAGGCAGGTCTCGGGGCGGCGCGCACTCGAGGGGCTGTCGGGCGGTGACTCCGCGCTTGCCCGCCTGCTCGACGACATCGGGTTCACCCTCGACGAGGTCTTTGCCGGTCTGCGCGCCTACGGTGTCCCGACAGCCGCGGAGATGCCCAACAGCAACGGGCGGCGGATGTCGCAGATCGCCGAGCCGGGCCAGAGCCTCATCGCCAACGCGCTGAACAACCGGCGCATCGCCTACCTCGTGCTTCCGGGGGCCACGATGGCGGCGCGCATCGACAGCATCATCCACGCGCTCAACGAAGGGGTGCCGGTGGTCGTGGGCTTCCACTGGCCGGCGCACTCGGACCCACGCACCGGGGAGATCGGCACCCGGGACCGGCCGACTCGTTACCGCCATGCCGTGACGATCGTCGGCTACACTTCCGAGAACGCCAACCGCGACAGCGTCCGCTTCGTCTTCCGCAACTCCTGGGGCCGTGGCTGGGGCGACGACGGCTATGGCACGATCGACATCGGGTACCTCCAGCGCAGTCTCGCCGCGGCAGTGATCCTGCAGGTGCAAGGCGCGCAGCGCTGAGGCTGCGGCGGTGTTCTCCCTTCTGCATCAGCGCCGGCGGGGCCGGCGGTGCGGGGGGGCCAGGCGGTTGTGCCAGTCCTCGGCGGGTTGACCGAGGTGGTAGCTCGCGGCGGTGGCATCGCTGTCGTGAAGCCGCACGGATGCCGGGTTGATGCACTTTCCCGTTTGGCGGTTGAGCTTCTGGGCCTGAGGGAGTGGAGATGCCATGTCGCCGACGCGTTTCGGCGCGCGGCATCCCCGCTCACCCCAGGTCGTCTCCAAATCCCGTATGAATAGCGTGCTTCCCCTGATCGCACGGCTTCCCCGGTCCCGGCGTTTTCTGCTCGCCGGTGCCTCGCTGCTCGCGTGCACCACCTCCTTCGCCGCCGAACCGGCGCTGGGCCTCTTCGAGGCGCATGGCGACATCGGCATCGTGAAGGCCCCCGGCTCCGTGCGGTTCGATCCCGCGGTGGGCACGTACACCGTCACCGGGTACGGCCTGAACATGTGGGCCGGCGCGGATGCCTTCCACTACGTCTACAAAAAGGCCTCGGGCGACATCGCGCTTGCGGCCGACATCGAGTGGCTCGGCCAGGGCGTTGATTCCCACCGCAAGGCGTGCCTCGTCATCCGCCAGGATCTTTCCCCCGGCTCGCCGTACGCCGACGTCGCAGTGCATGGCGATGGTCTCGCTTCGCTCCAGTACCGCGAGACCCCCGGCGGCATGACCCGCCAGATCAGGATCGACCCCGGTGCGCCGCGCCGTGTCCGCCTCACGCGGCAGGGCGACTACGTCTACGTGTCCACTGGGGGCGTGGATGGCACGCTTCGGCCTGCGGGCGGGATGTTGCGCCTGAAACTCGCGGAGCCGTTCTACATCGGCCTCGGCGTGTGCCCGCACAACAAGGACGTCGACGAGACCGCCGTCTTCTCGAAGGTCGCGATCGAGCCGCCTGCCGCCGTGGCCGCCGATGCCGTCGTCGAGAGCACGCTCGAGACCGTCGCCATCGCGACGCTGGAGCGGACGGTTGTCCACCATGCCCGCGGGCATTTCGAGGCGCCGAACTGGACGCCGGACGGGAAGACTTTCATCTACAACAGCGGCGGGCTGCTCTACCGCCTCCCGGCGACCGGCGGTACCCCCGAACGGATCGACACCGGCATCGCCAAACGCTGCAACAACGATCATGGCCTCTCGCCCGACGGCCGACAGATCGTCATCAGCGACCAGACCGAGACCGGCAAGTCCATCATCTACACCTTGCCGATCTCCGGTGGCACACCGACGCGCATCACCCCGAATGCGCCCTCGTACTGGCACGGCTGGTCGCCCGACGGCAAGACGCTCGCCTATTGCGCCGAGCGCGGCGGCGAGTTCGACATCTACACGATTCCCGCGCAGGGCGGAGCGGAGACGCGACTGACCACCGCGCCCGGGCTCGACGACGGCTCCGAGTACTCGCCCGACGGGAAATGGATCTACTTCAACTCCGAGCGCACCGGCCGCATGCAGATCTGGCGCATGCACGCCGACGGCAGCGCGCAGGAACCGGTCACCGCCGACGAGAACAACAACTGGTTTGCCCATCCGTCGCCCGACGGAAAGTGGATCGTCTTCCTCACCTACCTGCCCGAGGTGAAGGGACATCCACCGGGTCAGCACGTGATGCTCCGGCTGAAGAACCTGGCGACCGGCGAGGTAACCGTGCTCGCGAAGCTTTTCGGCGGGCAGGGAACGATCAACGTCCCGTCGTGGTCGCCCGACAGCAGCACCGTCGCCTTCGTCAGCTACCAGATGGTCAACCCGTGAGGGTGACGCGCAACGCGTGCGAAGGGCGGAACGGAAGCCGTTCCGCCACGCGTCGGTTTACGCCGTCCCTGCAGGTTGATCGTCATCCCCCGCGTTTCCCTCTTTCGCCGCCCGGCGCGTGACGTCTACGCTCCTTGCACCCCCGGATCTTGTTTCCCCAATGAACACTTTTCACCGCACCACCGTCGGCGGCGTCTCGGTTTCGCGCCTGATCGTCGGCACGAACTGGTTCCTCGGCTACTCGCACACGAGTTTGGCCAAGGACAACTTCATCAAGGCGTACCAGACGCGTGAGCGCATCGCCGAGGTGATCGGGACGTTTCTTGCCCGGGGCGTCGACACGGTGATGGGGCCGGCCTCGCCGCTGCTGATCGAGGCCGTGCGCCTCGCCGAGCAGCGCGCCGGCCGGAAGGTGATCCTCGTGCTTACGCCGGCGTTCAGCCTCGCGCCCGACTGCGTCGCCGCCGACTCGCCGCAGGCGGCGTTCGATTTCTGCCGGAACGCGGGGGCGACATTCTGCCTGCCGCACCAGTGCGTGACCGACGCGTTGATCGACCGCCGCGCCGGCGTGATCCGCGACATCGACACCTACACGAAGCTGATCCGCGAGCGCGGCATGGTGCCCGGTCTCTCGACGCATATGCCCGAGGCGGTCGTCTATGCCGACAAGCAGAACGCCGACATCGAAACCTACATCCAGCTCTACAACTCGTCGGGGTTCCTCATGCAGGTCGAGGTCGACTGGGTGATGAAGGTCATCCAGGAGGCGAAGCGACCGGTGATGACGATCAAGCCGCTCGCCGCGGGCAAGATCCTGCCGCCCGTCGGCCTGGCGTTCGTCTGGGCCACGCTGCGCGACTGCGACATGGTCACGATCGGCACGACGACGGTCGACGAGGCGAAGGAGTGCATCGATCTCTCGCTCGGCTTCCTTGAGCGTCGCAATGCCGGCGTGCAGCTGCAGGAGACCCGCAGCAAGAGGTCGCTGAAGTAGGCGAGGGCGGTGGCGGGCGAGTCCATCCGGCGCAGGGGATCTATCCCGGGCGAGCCGCCGCGGCGCCCCGGGCGCAACCACGCGATCCGGGGCTGGGAAACGCCCTCGCTCCGGCAATGCATCCGCCCACTTCCGGCATTGCCGGAGGGTGGGGATCGGCGCGATCTGACGCCGATGCAGCCCGCCGTTTCCCCTGCCATCGCCCGGGCCCCGGCCGCGCCGGGGACGCGCATCACTCTGATCGACGCCCTGCGCGGGTCCGCGCTCGCGGGCCTCTTCTTCGTGCACTGCGTCGAGCACTTCGAGCTCTCTCTCTACCCGGAGAACCAGTCGGCGCTGCTGCAGCAGCTTGACGGCTGGACGAATTGGGCGGCGTTCTTCCTCTTCAGCGGCAAGGCGTACGCGATCTTCGCGATGATGTTCGGCGTGAGCTTCATGCTCCTCCTCGAGAGCTGGACGCGGAAGGGCATCGAGGTGACGACGCGTTTTCCCTGGCGGCTGCTGCTGCTCGGTGCGCTGGGCTACTTCAACGCCGTGGTCTACAACGGCGACATCCTGCTGATCATGGCGATCCTCGGTCTGCCGCTGGTCCTGTTGTACCGGCTGCCGGACAAGGTGCTGGGGTGGCTCGCCTTCGTGTTTCTCCTGCAGCTCCCCTCCGGCTGGCAGGCGCTGGGCTGCCTGCTTCATCCGGAGGTCGTCCCGCCCCAGCCGGTCCATTGGGGAATCTACGGCCGGGTGCGTGAGGTGATGCCACACGGCTCGATCGGCGAGATGCTCGCGACCAACCTCGGGATCGGGCAGACGGTCCGGCTGTGGTTCACCTA
>JAEXPG010000226.1 GCA_023447015.1 Verrucomicrobiota bacterium | reverse complement strand
CGCGAGACCGACGCCAAGGCGGCCGCGTTGCGCAAGACGGAGTCCGCCGAGGCCCGCGCCCTCGCCGCCCATCGGCAGACCGCCGCCCGCCTCGTGGAGCGCTATTTACTGGATCGGGCCCGCTCGGCGATCACGCAGACGCAGTGCCACGCCACCATCCGCGATTTCCGGCCGCTCAACGACCGCGGCGGCCCTTGGATCGCCACCGGCACCGTCCAGATCACCAGTTTCTACTACGGCAACCCGCCCCCGCAGCCCGACCACCCCCGCGACTATCCCTTCCTCGACCCGCGACCCGACCGGGAGATCCACGTGCGGAGGCCGGACATCGCGGAGACCCGCGACTTCGAGGCGCTCTACACCGCCGACGGCGGCGAGCCCACGGTCTCCGTCACGCCCCGCTGACCAGGCCGATTCCGGCCGGCGGCTCCGACGTCGCCGCGAGCGGAAGAGCTCCATGCCGCAGGAAGGCATCGGCCACATTCCCCGCCCCCGGCGCCCTACGCCCGCGCTTTCTGCAGGAACACGAGGGTGACCTGGGGAGAAAGCCGTTCAGAGCGGAAAACGCAGTAACCGAGTTTCGCGTACAAATGCAGGTTGCGCGCGCTCTTCTCGCCGGTGAACAGCTCGTACCGGCGCGCCTCCGGCGTGGCCGCCTCCAGGGCCCGCATCAACCGCGCGCCGAGCCCGCGGCCCTGCGCGTCCGGATGCACCATCAGCCGCCCTACCCGGCAGGTGCGGTCGTCCGCCATCCGCCCGCGCACCGCGCCGACGATCCGGCCGCCGTGCGTCGCCTTCAGCACCAGCAGCTCGGCCAGCGCACGCTCGGTCGCGGCGAGCGGCTCGGTCAGCGGCGGGATGTTCCAATCGCCGCAGAGCTCGGCCTCGCTGCGGTAGGCCAGGCGTTGGAGTTCATGGATCGCCGCGGCGTCGGTTGGGACGGCGCGCGCGATCTCGGGGGTCGGGTGCGGCACTTCCGTGTTCATCCTCCGGGAGTACGGCTCATTCGGCGCAGCGTGGCAGATAGTCTTCGCGCACGGGCGAGAACACCTCCAACGCGACCGAGTCCTCACGAATCGTTGCCTGATGCTCGACGCCACCGGGGATGCTCCAGCTGTCGCCCGGCGCGAGCTCGCGTTCCTCCGCGCCGATGCGCAACCGCAGCCGGCCGCTGACGAGATAGCCGGTCTGCTCGTGCGGGTGCGTGTGCGCCGGCAGCACGCTGCCCGCCCGCAGCCGGAACTCCGTCATGAGCATCCGCTCGCCATGGCAGAGCGTGCGACGCTCGATGCCGGGCAACGCCGGCGCGTAGGGGATCGAATCGTGTCGGGTGAACATGGGGAGGCGTTGGTCCGGTCGCGAGCGGAGCAGGGCCCCCGCCCCGGGTCGATCCGCGAGTTCGGCCGCCGCGCCGGAGGTCCGGACCGGACGGGCCGCCTCACTGCGAGGGGCCGGGGTCGAACAGCTCCTCGAGGCGGCACCGGAAGAGGCGGCCGAGGGCAAACGCCAGCGGCAGACTCGGATCGTAACGCTCGCCCTCGATCGCGTTGATCGTCTGGCGCGACACTCCCAGGCGCTCCGCCAATTCGCCCTGCGACCAGCCCTTCTCGGTTCTCAGTTCCCGAATCCGGTTTTTCATCGGTTCCTCCACCACAGCACCACCGACGCAACTCCGTAGATCGCCACCACCGCTCCGACGGCATCGAGGGCACCCAGCTGGTACCCCGTCACCACTCCGCCACGCGAAAGCAGCTCGTAACCGAGCGCCAGCCCCAGCGACACAGGCACAGCCAGCGCGAGCGATTTCAGCTGGATCAGGCGTTGCAACTCGTCGAGTGCATCGATCCATCGGTACCAATAGTACACGCCGATTCCCCCCAGCAGAAACGTGACCGCCACCAGGGCGAGCGCGAGGCCGACCGCCGGTGGCCGGGCCGCGATGCGCTCCAGGCCGATCGAGGCGACCAGATAGGCCGCCGCGACAGGCAGGCCGGCTTTGAAACTCAGACGGGTGATGGCCCATGGGCTGGGCGAAGCTTCGGGGAACGAGGTCTTTTCCATAGGCCCAATGATGTAAAGTTTCCTTTCCATCTGTCAAGTTTCCTTGTCAGCCCGGGAGCGGCGGCCGCGGAGCCAGTTCCGCCCGTACGAGGCGCCGGGAACGGGGACGTCGCCCGCCACGGCCGGGGCGCCCGCCGCGGTCCCGCGGCACACCCATGGACAGGATACACTCAGCGCCGCTCGCCCGGGCTCCGGCCGAAACGCGCGCGGAAGGCGCGGCCGAGGGTGTTGGGGTTGGCGAAACCGCTGGCGCGCGCGATCTCCGCCAGGCCGAGTTCCGTCGCCGCCAACATCGTGCGCGCATGCTCCAGCCGCAGCCGCCGCAACATCGCCCCCGGCGACTCGCCGTAGCGCGCGCCGAACTCGCGGATGAAGTGCTCGCGGGTGATGCCGCACTTCGCCGCCACGCCCTTGAGGTTGATCGGCGAGCGGAAATGGTTGCGCAGGTAGTGCTGCCCGAACTCCACCGGGTCCCGCTCGCGGGCGTCGCGCACCTGCTCGCGGTAGAGCGCGATGAGCAGCCGGTAGATCAGCTCCGACTCGTGGAAACGGTCGCGCAGCTTCCGCCGGCGCACGCCCTCGAACAGCTCCTCGAAGAGCGCCGTGGCCTCCGACTCCTCCGGCATCCGCACGACCGAGCCGAAGTCGACGCGGATCCGGTCGAAGAGCGGCCGCACTCCCGCGGGCGAGAACGCGAGGTAGCGGTGCCGGTACTTCTCCGTCGCCCCGGGCGGGAAGCCGTAGCTGGTCGGTTCGCGGTGGGTGAACAGCATCGCGCAGCCCGCGGGCACCAGCCGTTCCCCGGCCGCGTCGCGGAAGAACGCCGCGCCGCCGAGCGTGCGCTGGACCACCAGCCGGTCCGGGTCTCCGCGGGTGGCGTTGTCGTAGCGGTAGCCGGCGTCGCCCTGCTGCTCCTCGGCCGCGCCGTGCACGACGGCGAAGGGATCGGCGGACTCGGCGGCGACGGACGGCATGGTTCCCCCGAGATCACATTTTGCACCGAGGGAATCAATCTTCGACACTCGCTCGCCTCCGGCCGCCGGCGCATAAAGTGCGCCCTGCCCCCGAACCGGAATCACATTTCGCCCTCCCCTCGCCTCACCGCGCCACTCGCACCATGAAGCAACTCCTCAGCCTCCTCCTGGCGGCCGCGCTCCCCGCCGCCCCCGCCCTCGCCCAGAAGTTCGAGGGCCTCGCCCTCACGCCCCCGATGGGGTTCAACACCTGGACCACCTTCGCCTCGAACATCAACGAGGTGCTCATCATGGAGACGGCCGACGCCATGGTGAAGAACGGCATGCGCGACGCGGGCTACACCTACATCGTCCTCGACGACTGCTGGGCCCTGCGCGAGCGCGACGCCGACGGCAACCTCGTGCCCGACCCCGCCAAGTTCCCCGCCGGCCTGAAGGCGCTCGGCGACTACCTGCACGCCCGCGGCTTCAAGTTCGGCATCTACGGCTGCGCCGGCTCCAAGACCTGTGGCGGCTACCCCGGCAGCCAGGGCCACGAGTACCAGGACGCCCGCACCTTCGCGTCCTGGGGCGTCGACTACCTCAAGTACGACTGGTGCTCCACCGGCACCCGCGACGCCCGCGAGGCCTACACCACCATGCGCGACGCGCTCTACGCCGCGAAGCGCCCGGTCGTCTTCAGCATCTGCGAGTGGGGCAACAGCAAGCCCTGGGAATGGGCCAAGGACGTCGGCCACCTCTGGCGCACCACCGGCGACATCGCCGCCTGCTACGACTGCGTGCAGCGCTGGGAACGCGGCTGGAAGGTCATCCTCGACCTCCAGTACTCCCAGGTGCAGCCCGCCGACGGCCAGAACAACGGCATCGGCAAGTTCGCCGGCCCCGGCCACTGGAACGATCCCGACATGCTCGAGGTCGGCCGGCCGGAGCTCACCTTCGCCGAATCCCGCGCGCACTTCACCATGTGGTGCCTGCTCGCCGCCCCGCTCATCGCCGGCGCCGACATCCGCCATGTCAGCCCCGAATGCCTCGCCGTCATGACCGACAAGGAGGCCATCGCCATCGACCAGGACCCCGCCGGCAAGGAGGGCTGGCGGTTCCGCGCCGAGCCCGGCCGCGAGATCTGGATGCGCGAGCTCGCCAACGGCGACTGGGCCGTCGCCCTCCTCAACACCGGCGACAAGGCCGCGGAGCTCTCCGTCGAGTTCGGCCACATGTGGTTCCTCGGCGGCCCCTGCCAGATCCGCGACGTCTGGGACAAGAAGGAGGTCGGCACCACCGAGAAGCCCTTCACCAAGCGCCTCGAGTCGCACGACGTCGCGCTGCTCCGCCTCAAGCCGCTCAAGAAATAATCCCCGGTGATCCTACGGCCGGCGCACGGAGCCGCTCTCCGGGCGCCGACCCTTTTTGTGCCCGGAGAGCGCGGCCTGCCCGAAGCGGTTGGGAAAAGAAGCCGCCGAGCACAGGCAGGATCACCTGGCAGTTCTCGTGCCCGCCCTCACCGGCGGCCGCCCGGCCGGGCCAGGACCGCCAGCAGAATCACGAGCACCCCGCCGCCGGCGTAGAGCAGCACATCGGCTTTGGCGTCCCGCCACGGCACGACGAGCAGCGCGACACCGATCAGCAGCAGTGCGATGCGGGCAAACACGAACATGGGCGGCCTCGCGCAGTCCGTCACCTACCGGCGCTCGCCCCGCACCGCCTCCAGCACGATGCCCGGCGTGAGCACTTCGGGCAGCAGCAGCGGCTCGGCGCGGCCGGGCAGATAGACGAGGTTCACCGGCACCGCGGCGCGGCCGAAGCGCTCGAGCTCCGCAGCGATCTGCGGGTCGCGGTTGGTCCAGTCGCCGCGGACCTTCGCGACGTCGAGCTGGCGGAAAGTCTCCTGCACCTCGCCCGAACCGAACACCACAGCCTTGTTCGCCTGGCAAGTCACGCACCAGCGTGCGGTGAAGTCCACATAGACAACACGCCCCTCGGCGCGCAGCTTCGCCACCGTCTCCGGCGACCACGGGATCCAATCAACCTTCGGGCGCGGGAGGCCGAGCACCACACCGGCAGCCAACAGCGCCAGCGCCGCCAGTCGAGCGATCCACCGCACCCGCGCCCCACGCACCGGCGTCGCCCAGCGGCCGAGCACCCAGGCCGCCAGCGCGACCAGCGTGAGGCCGAGGAGAATGTCGAGCAGCCCGTCGCCGACCTGGCCGGCCAGCACGTACACGAGGTAGCCGGCCGTCGCGTAGAGGGGAAACGCCATGAACTGTTTGAACGTCTCCATCCACGCCCCAGGCCGCGGCAGCACCCGCACCAGCGCCGGGGCGAACGACAGCACGAGGTACGGCAGCGCCAGCCCGAGCGCGATCGCGGTGAACGCCGCCAGCGACTGCGCCGGCGGGAGCACGATGGCCGCACCGAGCGCGGGCGCGAGGAACGGCGCCGAACACGGCGTGGCCACCACCGTGGCGAGCACGCCGGAGAAGAACGAGCCGGTGTAGCCGCCCTTGGCCTGCAGCTGCGCGCCGGCACCGATCAGCGAGCCGCCGATCTCGAACACCCCGCTCAGGCTGAGCGCGAACACGAGCATCACGATCGTCAGGGCGAAAACGAATCCGGGCACCTGCAGCTGGTAGCCCCAGCCCAGCTGCGCCCCGCCGGCGCGCAGAACGAGCAGCACGCCCGCCAGCACCCAGAACGACGCCAACACGCCCGCGGCGAACGCCAGCCCGTGCGCCTTCACCTTCGCGCGGTCCGCGCCGGCCTGTTGCACGAAACCGAGGATCTTGATCCCGAGCACGGGAAACACGCAGGGCATGAGGTTGAGGATGAGCCCGCCGAGGAAGGCCAGCACGAGCACGCCGCCCAGCCCGGAGGCCGTCCCTCCGGCGCCACCAGCCGGCGCCGGCCCCGCACCAGCGTCGCGCGCGGCCCCCGCCTCCGTGAAGGGCGCCGCATCCCTGCGGGCCGGCATCGCGCCGTCCGTCACCGGCAGAGTGACCGCGACCGCCTTCGGGCCGCCGGCCCACCAGCCCTCGGGCGACACGAGCAGACCGGTCAGCTCCTTCGGCGACTCGGCCGACTCGGACTGTTTCACGGCAAAACTCGCCGCGCCCTCCGTCGCTTGCACCGGCTGGTAGGCCTGCGCCTCGACCGCCCCATCGGCGGCGAAGAAGGCGACCTGGCCCGCGGTGAGCGTCGTGCCGCCACGCGGCTCCACCCGGATCGTGAGGGTGCGACCGGTGCGGTACGCGCGGGCGGAGAACTTGTCGGTCGACTGCGGCACGGCCGCGCGCGCCGCGGCGATCCGCGCCGACCACTGGGCGTCGGGGGCGGCGTCGGCCGCCACGGGCAGCGTGAGCGCAAGCTTCGCACCGCCGGGAATGCAGCTCTCCTTGCACATCAGCCAATCGGCGCGCGCCTGCAGCGGGACCTCCGCCCCGGGCGCGGCCTCGGCCGGCGTCGCGATGTCGACCAGCAACAGCAGGTCGCCACCATAGCCGTAGGTGAGCACGCCGCCGGTGTCGGTGATCTCGGGGGCCGGCCACTGGATCGGGCCCGCGACGTAGCCCGGCGGCAGCTTCCACGCCAGCGTGGTCGGCAGGCCGGCCTCGCCCGGGTTCTTCCAGTAGGTGTGCCAGTGCTCGTCGTGCACCAGGCGCAACGCGAGCGTCGTAGTCCGCCCGGGGACCAGCGCCGTGCGCTCGGCGACGAGCGATGCGGCGACATTCTTCTCGGCAAACGGCAGTCCGAACGCCTGAACGACAAGGACGAAGGCGACGAGGAGAGGAGCAGAGCGCGGTCTCATGGAGGGGATGGCACGGTCATACCCATACACCGTCGGCGGTCAAAGCCCGCGGAAAAGATTCGCGGGCCCGGCCGTGCCCCGGCTCCGCCCACCACGCCTGCGGTAGGGTCGGACCTCGCGTCCGGACTCGCCCGGCCCCC
>JAEXPG010000522.1 GCA_023447015.1 Verrucomicrobiota bacterium | reverse complement strand
TTGGAGGGAGTTCCAGCGGCGGTAGACCAGGTCTTTGTCATGGGAGGCACGGGCTTCGGAGCGGGCGAAGTTCTCGGCCTCGCCGTAGTTGTTGATGAGATTGCGCCAAAGCGAGATGCCGATCAGCAGCGTCCATGCGGCCCCCAGGCTCCACGCCAAGGTGGTGAGCCGGGCAAGGAGGGGAGGGCGCGCGGGGATGGGTCGCGTGTCGGGGATTGGCATGTGCTCCGTGTCCACTGGTCCTGCGGGGGGATGGCAGGACGGGCTGGGAGGGTACTATCGGTTGCTCGGTCGGCAACTTTGAGGGCATTTTTGCGCGGCCCGGCGTGGGATTGGTGGCGGATGCGATCCGGTCCAACGGTCCCCCTGGCGGAGCCCGCGGCGGCGCGGCTGCCCCGTACCGGGGGCGAACGGACGTGGTTCTGTCAGGAAATTACGGACAGCGGCATGGGGTTTTCCCGTCAGAACCCGACGACGCGCGATCCGATACACCCGATCCATGCAGCCGACCGCAAAGTGTCAGGTTCGAGGATGGATTGTCGTGCACACGGCGGGATGGGAGTTCCGCGCCTCGGACCTGATGGCGAGCGACCGGTGCTGAACCAATCGGCGCATTCCTGGACGCTCCTCCCGGAATGCGCCGCCTCTCTTGCGCGTAATCTATTGAACCTGTCCCTCGGAAACAATGAACCGACGTTCCCGTATCGTTGTCCTGGTTTCTTTGTTTAGCGGCATCTTGCTGCCGATTGTCCTGTTGGCGCGGGAGGCCGCCGTCGGTCCGGCCGCCGACGTCGCGTTGGCCCGCCTCACGGAGGGCAATCAGCGTTTCACCTCTGGCACGGCGGCCCATGCCGGGCAGGACTCGGAACGGCGCCGGGAGACAGCCGCCGGGCAGCATCCCTTCGCGATCGTCCTCACCTGCGCCGACTCGCGCCTCTCGCCGGAGATCATCTTCGATCAGGGCATTGGCGACCTCTTTGTCGTGCGCAACGCAGGCAACCTCTCCGATGACCACGTGCTCGGGAGTCTCGAGTATGCCGTCGAACACCTGCAGGTGCCGCTGATCATCGTGCTTGGCCACACGAAGTGCGGCGCGGTCTCCGCGGCGGTCGCCGGCGGTGAGGCACCGGGACACATCCGGAGCATTGTCGAGTCGCTCGCCGACGCCATTTCCATGGCGCGGAAGAAGCCCGGCGATCCGGTGGATAATGCGGTGCGCATCAACGCCAAGCTTACCGCCGCCGCGATCGCCAGTGCGGGGCCGATCTTGGCCGAGGCCGTGAAGGCCGGCCACGTGAAGGTGGTCGCGGCGCGCTACGACATCGCGACCGGTGCGGTCGAACTTTTCGAATGAAACTCAACCAACCCCAAAAAACGGACCAGCTATGTTCAAGAACCTGAAGCTCGGAGTTAAGCTCAACGGATCCTTCCTCATCGTTTCCTCGCTCACCCTCGTGCTGGGGGTGCTGGCAATCTACAACATGTTCCGGGTCAAGAGCGTGGCCGACACGCTCGCCCAGAAGAATGTCCCCGCGGTGGCCGTCGCCAACGAGGTCGAGCGGGACTCCTTCCGGACGATGTACGAGATTCGCGCGTACGGTTTCACCGATGAGGATTCTTTCCTCGAAAAGGGGCGCGCGCACCTTGCCGAGGTCAAGAAGCAGATCCGCAAGGCCAGCGAGCATGCTGCGAAGCACGACCTCAAGGTGCTCGCCGCCAACGCCAAGATCGCCGAGGAGAAGGCCCTGGCGTACGAGCAGCTGGTCGAACAGACGGTGAAGCTGAACACCGCGTTGGACCAGGACGCCGCGGCCATGAATGCCGCCGCGAACGCCTACATGAAGAACTGCGACGAGTACCTGCGCTCGCAGGAGGAGTCGCTCGAGAAGGATATCGAGTTGGCCCTCGCCGAGAAGCTCCCGGAGGAGAAGCTGCTCGAACGTGTCAGCAAGATCGCCTCGGGAAACCATGTGATCGAGTACGGCAGCGCCGTGAGGGTGGGCGCGTGGAAGGCGATCGCGAACCGCAACCCCGAGCTGTTCAAGGAGTCCATGAAGGAGTTCGACAAGATCCTCGCGACGCTCGAGGACCTGCGGAAGATCACCCGGCAGGAGATCAATCTCCGGCAGATCGCCGAGGTGCGTTCCGCCGCCGAGGCGTACCGCAAGGGTATGGACGGCTATCTGGCCAATTGGTATGCCCGGGAGGAGATCGCCAAACGCCGTGGCGTCACCGGCGATGAGGTGCTGAAGGCCGCGCAGGAGACCGCCACCTTCAACATGGAGAAGACGACCGAGTCCGCCGAAGCCGCCGCCGCGTCCCTCGCCGCCGCCTCCACCGTACTGATCGTCGGCTGCCTCATCTGCGTGGTCCTCGCTGTCGTGCTGGGCGTCGTCATCACCCGCATGATTACCGGGCCCGTCAACCAGCTCGTCGGTGGCCTCGGCCAGATCGCGATCGGCGACCTCACGGCTCGCGTCACCGTCGACAGCAAGGACGAGATCGGCGAGCTTTCGGTCGCCGCCAACGGCAGGGCGGAGGCGCTTGACACCAAGGCGAAGCTCGCGCTGCAGAGCGGCGAGGGCGACCTGCGCCACGAGGTGAAGCTTTCCAGCGACAAGGACACCCTCGGCCTCGCCCTCCAGAAGATGGTGCCAAATCTCCGCGACGTCGTGGCCAACGTGCGCTCCGCCGCCGAGAACGTCTCCGCTGGCAGCGAGGAGATGACCGCGACTGCGCAGACGTTGTCCACCGGCTCCTCCGAGCAGGCGGCCAGCGTCGAGGAGGTCTCCGCCTCAATGGAGGAGTCCACCGCTTCGATCCAGCAGAACACCGAGAACGCGCGCCAGACCGAGCGCATCTCGACCAAGGCCGCACAGGACGCCACCGAGGCGGGCACCTCGGTGGGGCAGACGGTGAAGGCGATGAAGGACATCGCGCAGAAGATCTCGATCATCGAGGAGATCGCGCGGCAGACCGACCTGCTCGCGCTCAACGCCGCGATCGAGGCGGCCCGCGCGGGCGAGCACGGCAAGGGCTTCGCGGTGGTCGCCAGCGAGGTGCGCAAGCTCGCCGAACGGTCGCAGACCGCCGCCGGCGAGATCAGTAAGCTCTCCGCCTCCTCCGTCGAGATCGCCGAGGCGGCCGGGCAGATGCTCGACAAGCTGGTGCCCGACATCCGGAAGACTGCCGACCTGGTGAAGGAGATCACCGTTGCCAGCGAGGAGCAGAACTCCGGCGCCGGCCAGATCAACAAGGCGATCCAGGAACTCGACAAGGTCATCCAGCAGAACGCTTCCGCCTCCGAGGAGATGGCGTCCTCCTCCGAGGAGCTCGCCTCCCAGGCCGAGCAGCTGCAGAGCGCCATCGAGTTCTTCAAGGTTGCCGATGGTACTGGTGCCGGTGTGCGACGTGTCGCCAAGGCGCCGCCGACGATCGCCCACGCGCCCCATCTCCAGTCCGGCATCGGCAAGCCCGCCCCGGCCCACGTGGCCAAGGCCGCGTTGTCCCATGTCGACCGTCCGCTGCCGCCCAAGCCCAAGGCCGCGCCCGGGAAGCCTTCCGGCTCCGGGGTGATGATCGATCTCGACAGCCAGACCAATCCGCCGCCCGCGGACGACAGCCACTTTGAGCGCTATTGAGCCCCACGCCACAGCCATGAAAGGAAACGTATGAGCACGGCCAAGATCACCGAAACCGCCCGCTACCTCACCTTCCGCCTGGGCGACGAGCTCTTCGCGATCAACGTCTTCAAGGCGCGCGAGGTGCTCGACCTCAGCCACATCACCCGCGTGCCCACCGCGCCGGGCTATCTGCGCGGCGTCGTCAACGTCCGCGGTAACGCCATCCCCGTCGTCGACCTGCGCAGCAAGTTCGGGTTGCCCCAGGCGGCGGATACGCTGAATACCCGCATCATTGTCATGGAACTCCAGGTCGACGGCGAACCGATCGTGGTCGGCGGCCTGGCGGACGCCGTGCACGAGGTGCTCGAGTTGGAGCCGCACGAGATCAACGATCCGCCCAGCCTCGGCCTGCGGTGGCGCACCGACCTGATCCTCGGAATGGGCCGACGCGACGACCGCTTCACCATCATTCTCGATATCGAGCGCGTGTTCTCGACTGAGGATCTCATCGCGCTCGCCGAATCCTCCGGCCGGACCGCGCCGGTCACCGCCTGAGCGCGGTCGTTGTTCGTTCACACGGTCGCCGCCCGGCCTGGGCCGGGC
>JAEXPG010000448.1 GCA_023447015.1 Verrucomicrobiota bacterium | reverse complement strand
CTCTTCAACCGCGGCGAGGTCGAGACCACCATCACCTTGAAGTGGGGTCCGTGGGGCAACCTGCCGACCGAGCGCGTCGGCATGACCTTCCGCGTGCGTGATCTCTGGCGACAGCAGGACCTCGGCGCTTTCAAAGACAGCTTCGAGGCCAAGGTCGCGCCCCACGGCGTCGTGCTCGTGCGGCTGATCGCGATTCCCGACCGCGCGCCCTGAACACCGCCCGCCACTCCGCATCATGCTCGCCCGCATCCTTCAGTCGGCCGCGCTCGCCCTGATTCCCGTCGCGGTGGCGTTCGCCGCCCCGACCGCGCCGCTCAAGCCGCGCATCGTGGTGTTGACCGACATCGGCCCGAGCGAGATCGAACCCGACGACCACGAGTCGATGGTGCGCCTCCTGTGTTACGCCGACCGTTTCGAGATCGAAGCGGTCATCACCGGCAGCGGTTGGAACACCAGCGGCCGCACCTATCCGCCGGAGTGGATGGACATCCTTCGCGGCACGCTCGACGCCTACGAGAAGGATGTGCCCAACCTCATGAAGCGCTCCGCACAGACCGGCTTCCGCGCCGACGAGGAACAGCAGGAACTCGGCTACTGGCCGAGCCCCGCCTTTCTCCGCTCCCGCGCGATGCTCGGCAGTCCCCGCCTCGGGTTCGCTGCACTGGGCGAGAACAACGACTCCGCCGGCAGCGAGTTCCTGATCCGCCTCGCCGCCGAGCCTGACCCGCGTCCCATCTGGGTCTGCGTGTGGGGCGGTGCGAACACCTTCGCGCAGGCTGTCTGGCGCCTCCAACAACAGGGCGACCCCGAGCGCCTGAAGACGTTCCTGCACAAGTTCCGCGTCTACACGATCACCGACCAGGATAAGGACTGGGGCAAGGCCGTGCCGTTCGCCATCAGCTCGCACCAGTGGCTGCGGCGCGAGTTCGCGCAGGACCTCGTGTTCCTCTGGGACGAGTCCGCGTGGCTCTTCCAGAACGAGACCGGCAAAGCCAACTGGGCCGCCTACGAGAAGGAGATCCAGGGCCACGGCCACCTCGGCCGCGAGTATCCGAAGTTCAAGTGGGGCGTCGAGGGCGACACGCCGTCGTTCCTCTACGTGATGCCCAACGGCCTCAACGATCCCGAGCATCCCGGCGCCGGCGGCTGGGGCGGTCTCTTCGCCCACGGCACCGGTCCGGATGGCGTGACCAGCGCCTTCGTCAACCAGCCCGGCGCGCCGGCCAGTCCCGTCTCCCGCAAGTACGAGGAGCGTTTCTACCCGGCCATCTTCAACGACTTCGTCGCCCGCCTCCGTTGGGCCGAGCACGGCACCGGCAACCGCAACCCGGACGTCGTGATCAACGGCGACAACTCGTGCGCCCCGCTCACCATCGCCGCCAGTCCCGGCAACACCCTCACCCTCGACGCGTCGTCCTCATCGGACCCCGACCGCGATGCGCTCCACTTCTCCTGGTGGTTGCTGCCGGAAGCCGGCACCTACCCAGGCGCGCTGCCCCTCGCCGACTCCGACACTGCCCACGCCACGCTGCGCGTACCGCCGGATTTCGCCGGCCACACGATCCATGTGATCTGTGAGGTCACCGACGACGGCACGCCGCGCCTTACGAGTTACCGGCGCGTCATCATCGCCTCCGCCCCGCAAAATCACCCGAAAGTGACTTCGTCCCATTTGCCCTGACCCGCTATCACGGTCTCGTCCGCGTCCCCACGCCGTCGCCAGCCCTCTCAAACGAACATGAACAAAACATTCCTCCTCCTCCGATCTCTGCCGCCGGCCGCACTCCTGCTCGCGGCGCTCTTCCTCGCCGCGCCCGCCTACCCCGCCGAAGAAGGCTGCACCACCTGCGGCGGCGCCGTCACCGTCAGCGGCGATTTCGCCCACCACAAGATCGACACCACGCCCGCGGTCTCCGGCACTGGCTTCAAGCCCGAGGCCTACCGCGAGGAAGTGCACGGCACGGACTTCACCGTCACCATCGCGAACCTGCCCGCCGGCCGCTACGGCGTGGAAATCGGCTTGGTCGAAACCTACGCCAAGACCGAGGGCACGACCGTGTTCGACGTCCGCTCGGGTGATGTCGTGCTCGCGAAGGACTTCGATCCGGTCGCCGTCGCCGGCGGCCCCCTGCTCCTCGCCACGATCAAGGGCACGGTCGAAAAGCCCGACGACGCCCTGCGCGGCCCGATGCGCCTCGCGTTCACCGCCACGAAGGGCCACGCGAAGTTCCACACCATCACCATCCGCGATCAGTCCGGCGCTTCGGTGCTGGCGTTCGCCGCCAACGAGCTTGCCGACGCCTATTCGGCGAAAGCGCAACAGGTGCCTGAGATCAAGGAGCCCGCGATCTGGCGCGACCCGAACAAGCCGCTCCGCGCCCGCGCCGACGACCTGATCCGCCGCATGTCGCTGGCCGAGAAGGTCGCCCAGTTGAAGAACGCCGCCCCGGCCATCGAGCGCCTCGGCCTGCCCTCCTACGACTACTGGAACGAAGCCTCGCACGGCGTCGCCAACAACTACTACGCCACCGTCTTCCCGCAGGGCATCGGCGCCGCGGCCTCCTGGAACCCGTCGCTCTTCCGCCAGGAAGGTCAGGTCATCGGCATCGAGGGTCGCGCGAAGTTCAACGACTACGCCAACCGCAACAACGGCAACTCCAAGTGGTGGGCCGGCCTCACCTATTGGGCGCCCAACGTGAACATCTTCCGCGACCCGCGCTGGGGCCGCGGCCAGGAGACCTTCGGCGAGGACCCGTTCCTCACCTCCGAGATCGCGATCCAGTTCGTGCGCGGCATCCAGGGCGACGATCCGAAGTACATGACCGCCATGGCCTGCGCCAAGCACTACGCGGTCCACAGCGGCCCCGAACTCGACCGCCACCGCTTCAACGCCGTCGTCTCCGAGCGCGACCTCTACGACACCTACCTCCCGCAGTTCGAGCGCCTCGTGCGCGAGGCCAAGGTCGCCGGCGTCATGAGCGCCTACAACGCCATCGACGGCGTGCCGGTCAGCGCCAGCCCCTTCTTCCTCACCGAGCTCGTCCGCAAGCGCTGGGGCTTCGAGGGCTACATCGTCTCCGACTGCGATGCCATCCGTGACATCTACAATCCCAAGCAGCACGCCTACGTGAAGACCGCCGAGGAGGCCGCCGCCCTCGCGGTGAAGGCCGGCTGCAACCTCTGCTGCGGCGGCGACTACAACGCCCTCGTGCGCGCCGTCCAACTGGGCCTGATCACCGAGAAGGAGATCGACCAGGCGCTCTACCACACGCTCTGGACCCGCTTCCGCCTCGGGCTCTTCGATCCGGCCGAGAAGGTCCCGTTCTCCAAGTACACGCTCGCCGACAACGACCTGCCCGAGCACGGCCGCGTCGCGCTCGACCTCGCGCGCCAGTCGCTCGTGCTGCTCAAGAACAACGGCGTTCTCCCGATCGACCGCTCGAAGTACAAGCAGATCGCCGTGATCGGCCCCAACGCCGCCTCCACCTCGATGTTCGAGGGCAACTATCACGGTTCCGCCTCGGCCCCGACCTCGATCCTGAACGGCATCCGTCACGTCGCCGCCGCCGAGCTGAAGGTCCTGCACGCCATGGGCAGCCCGATCACCACGAAGACCGCGATCGCTCCTTGGAGCGGCCAGGACAACACCACCACCCGCCCGGTCGAGGAGCTGAAGGCCGAGGCCTTGGCCGTGGCGGCGCAGGCCGACCTCATCATCTACGTCGGCGGCATCACCGCCGCGCAGGAAGGCGAGAGCTTCGACCGCACCGAGATCGAGCTGCCGCCGGAGCAGTCGGACCTCATCAAGGCCCTCCACGCCACCGGCAAGCCGGTCGTCATGATCAACTGCAGCGGCTCCGCCATGGCGCTGCCGTGGGAGGATGAGCACCTCGCGGCGATCATCCAGGCCTGGTATCCCGGCCAGGCCGGCGGCCGCGCCGTCGCCGACGTGCTCTTCGGCTTCGTCAATCCGTCCGGCCACCTCCCGGTCACCTTCTACCGCTCGACCGCCGACCTGCCGGCCTTCACCGACTACGCGATGAAGGGACGGACCTACCGCTACTTCACCGGCCAGCCGCTGTATCCTTTCGGTCACGGCTTGAGCTACACGACGTTCGACTACGCCAACCTCCGCGTCGCCCGTGCCGCCAAGGGCGCGCTCACCGTCACCGTCGAGGTCGCCAACACCGGCACCCGCGACGGCGACGAAGTCGTGCAGCTCTACGCCACGCCGCCCGCCGCCTCGCAGCCGCAGGAGATCCGCGCGCTCTGCGGCTTCGCCCGCGTGAGCCTGAAGGCCGGCGAGAAACGCACTGTCACCATCACCGTGCCCGCCATCGCGCTGCGCCGCTGGAGCGTCGCGAAGAAGGACTACGAGATCCCGGCCGGCGAGTGGACTATCGTCGCCGGCGCTTCCTCCGCCGACCTCCGCCAGACCGCCAAGATCAAGCTCTGATCCCCGCGCCCGATGCCACTCCTCGCTTCCCTCAGCGCTCGGCTCGCGTCCGCGACCGGCACTCTCCTTCTCGCCGGTCTCGCGCCGCTGACGCTGCCCGCGGCCGAGGAGTCCGTCGCCTCGCCCGACGGCCGCATCGTCGTCACGGTCAGTGACACCGCGGGCCTCCACTACCGCGTCGCTTTCGACGGCCAACCGGCGATCGTCGACTCCCGCATGGGACTCGACTTCGCCGGCGGCTTCTCGCTCGGCCGCGCCGCGACCATCGAGTCCGCCACCCGGGCCGACCACGACTCGACGTGGGAGAACTCGTTCGGGCAACGCCGCACCGTTCGCGACCACTACCGCGAGCTCACAGTCGCGTTGCGCGAGAAGTCCGACGCGCCGTCGCGCCTCAACCTCATCGTGCGCGCCTACGATCAGGGCGTGGCGCTGCGTTATGAGGTGCCGGTGCAGCCGGGCCTCGCGGAGTACACGGTCACCCAGGAGCAAACCGAGTTTCTCTTCCCCACCGACCTCACCTGTTGGGCGGGCAACTTCTCCGAGTGCGCCGAGAACCAGTATCCGGAGAAACGGCTCACCGCGCTCGACACCAATCTCGGCCGCCCGCACGTGCTGCCACTGCTGGGGAAGCTGCCCAACGGTTTCGCCGCCATCGCCGAGTCCGATCTGCTCGATTGGGCCGGCATGTTCGTCACCGCCGCCGGGCCGGATGCCAAAGGCGCCCCGCGCCCCGGCGCGTGCGTCGCCCTCGCCGCACGCAAGGACGGCCGCGGCTTGGTACATGGCCGCGACCGCCGCGTGAGCCCGTGGCGCACGATCCAGCTCGCCCGCGAGGCGAAGGATCTCGTTGCCAGCGAGTTCATCGCGACCCTCGCCACGCCCTCGCAACTCGCCGACACCTCGTGGATCAAGCCGGGCATCACCGCCTGGGACTCCTGGTGGACCGGCGTGAATCCCACCCAACCCGACTTCAAGGGACTAAACTCCCGCGGCGACACCCGTTCCCACAAGGAGTACATCGATTTCGCCGCCCAGATGGGTTTCTCCTACCAGCTCATCGACTGGTTCTGGTACGAGCCGATGAACAACCCGAAGGCCGACCTCACCAAGCCGGCCGCGCACGTCGACATCCCCGGCCTCGTCGCCTACGCCCGCGAGCGCAACGTCCGCCTCCTACTCTGGATCGATTCCCACGACCTCGACCGCCAGGGTTTCGACAAGGTGTTCACGCAGGTGGCCCAGTGGGGCTTCGCCGGCGTGAAGATCGACTTCATGAACAGCGACAGCCAGGAGACCGTGCGCTGGTACGCCGACGTGCTCGCCGCCGCCGCGCGCCACCATCTCCTGGTCGACCTCCACGGCGCCTACAAGCCCACCGGCCTCGCGCGCACCTGGCCCAACTACATCACGCAGGAGGGCGTGCTCGGCAACGAGTACAACAAGATCCCCTGGCTCGCCGACTCCTGCACGCCGCTGCACACCGTCACCCTGCCGTTCACCCGCGGTCTGCTCGGCCCGATGGACTTCACGCCCGGCGGCTTCCTGAATCGCACGAAGGCCGACTTCAAGGTCACCCAGCCGGCCCAGGTCATCGGCACCCGCGCGCGCCAGCTCGCGGAGACCGTCGTCTACTTCAGCCCGCTGCTCTGCCTCTGCGACAACCCCGCCAACTACCGCGGCCAGCCCGGTGTCGAGTTCTTCCGCGGTCTGCCCACCGTGTGGGACGAGACCGTGGTGCTCTCCGCCGAGGTCGCGCAGCACGTCGTCATCGCCCGTCGCTCCGGCCAGCGCTGGTATCTCGCCGCGATGAACGGCGACGCCCCGCTCACCCTCACCGTCCCGCTCGCCTTCCTCGGCGGCGGCGAGTGGAAGCTCCGCGCGTTCGCCGACACGCCCGAGTCCGCCGCGACACCGACGGCCCTCGCCGAGTCGACCACCACCGTCCGCACCGGCGGCACCCTCACGTTCACCCTCTCCCCGGCGGGCGGGTACGCCGCCTCCTTGGCGCCCGTATCCACACCCTGAAACCCTGATCCGCATCACCCTGAACACATCATCCATGACCATGCCTGAATCGTTCCTCAAACTGACCAAGGCCGCCGCCCTGGCCTCCGTCTTCGCGCTCGCCGCCTCCGCCTTCGCGGAGGACGGCACGATCCTCCCGTTCGAAGCCCCCGCCGAGCCCAACGCCATTCCGCTCGGCACCGGTGGCGTCAAGGACCAGCCCGCGCCCGAGAGCTGGTTCCGCCAGTGGGGCGAGCCGATGGTGCGCAACGTCTCCACCGCCACCCTCACGCCCTATCTCCCCGATCCCGCGAAGGCCAACGGCACCGCGGTCC
>JAEXPG010000223.1 GCA_023447015.1 Verrucomicrobiota bacterium | reverse complement strand
GTCCTGCTCGAGGCCGCGCCGACGGTCTGGAAGGCCACGATCGTGCCCAACTGCTCCTGCGAGGGCATCGCCGAATGGACCTTCCGCAGCCTCGATCCGTTGGTGCGCGAGCACTCCGGCGACCGCGTCTGGCTGACGGCGGTCGAGGTCGGCGAGGATGCGCGCAACTTCGCGCGGTTCACCCCCTGAGCGCGGGGCGCGCCGGCGGCGGCGCCACTGGAGCGGCGCGCACAGAGGGCCGCCTTGGCCCGGCCAGCCTCCGCTCCGCCCGGCCGTGTCGGCCGACGGCGGCATCCCAAGCCGGAGAAAAAGAACGGGCCCGGCGCGTGCCGGGCCCGGGCAAAGCAGAGGTTCCGTGCGGAACTTCAGACGGCGAGCAGCACCTTGTGCGTGAGCTCGAAGGTCTCCTGGGGGGTGCTGCCGACGCGGATCTCGTGCAGCAGACCCTTCGCACGGTAGAACTCGAGCACGGGGTTGGCGGTGGCGTGGTAGGTCGCGAGGCGGTTGCGCACCACCTCGGGCTTGTCGTCATCCCGCTGGTACAGCTGACCACCGCACTTGTCGCAGACGCCCTCGACGCGGGGCGGCGACATCTCGAGATTGAAGGTGGCCTTGCAGGCGCGGCAGACGCGGCGACCCGAGATGCGCGACACGATCTCGGCGTCGTCGGCGAGGTACGCGATCGCGGCGTCGAGCTTCAGGCCGAGCTCGGCGAGGATGCCGTCGAGCGCCTGCGCCTGGGAGCCGGTGCGGGGGAAGCCGTCGAGGAGGAAGCCCTGCGTGCAGGACAGGCAGCGCATCCGCTCGCGCACGATCTCGACCACGAGGTCGTCGGGGACGAGCGCGCCGCGCTGCATCTCGACGAGCGCCTGGCGCATCGCCGGGGAGGCCTTGTCGATGCCGGCGGCGATGGCCGCGCGGAAGATGTCGCCGGTGGAGAGATGGCAGGCGCCGATCGTCTGGACGATCAGGTCGGCCTGGGTGCCCTTGCCCACGCCCGGGGGCCCGAGCAGGACGATGTGCCAGGGGCGGCGCGGGCCGGGACCCTCGAGATTGCAGTTGGCGGTCGGGCCCTTGAGCCAGGTGGCGCGCTCGGCGGGCTTGCGGAGGTTCGGACGGGGCGTGGACACGGACGGGCGGGGACGGTGAGTTATGGGAGAGGGGAAAGCCGCTCGCGCTCAGGCGAGGAAGGAGCAGACGTATTCACAGATCCCGGTCTCGACCGCGATGGTGAAGCCGCTCTTGCCGGGCACATCGAAGTACTGGCCGGCGCCGTAGGTCTGGACTGCGCTCTGGCCGTCGAGGGTGACCTTGCACTGGCCGGCGACGATCTCCATCCGCTCCGGGGCGCCGGTGCCGAAATGGTAGCTGCCCGCGCGGATCAGCCCGAGGGTCTTCTTCGTGCCATCGGCGAACACGACGGTGTGGGAGACCACATTGCCGTCGAAGTAGACGTTGGCCTTCGTTTGGACGGTGACGCCGGAGAATTGGGAGGGTGCGCTCATGTCGGAGGTCCGACCGTGGGGAAAAACGCCCCGCTGACAAGCGAGCGTTGTGGTGCCCACACGAAAAATGCAGCCGGCGGGCCAGCCCGGCCGCCGGTTAATGCACAGCGGCGAAAAACAGTCTTTCAAATCTACGGCCAACCCGCATGTAGATGGCCCACTTATGGCTCTTAGACCCCTTAAAGGCGGCCTCCAGGCATACGCCGGCCCCATGCTTCCACGCGGCACCGCGCTGCTCGGCAACCCCATCCTGAACAAGGGTACGGGTTTCACCGAACGCGAGCGCGACGCCCTCGGTCTGCGCGGTTTGCTCCCGCCCCGGGTGTTCCCGATCAAGGAGCAGGTCAAGCGAGCCATCGCCAACTTCCGCAAAAAGACCGACCCCCTCGACAAGTACACGTTCCTCTCGAACCTCCAGGGCCGTAACGAGACCCTCTTTTACCGTCTCCTCGAGGAGTTCCCGGAGGAGATGATCCCGATCATCTACACGCCCACCGTCGGCCAGGCCTGCCTCGAGTTCGGCGCCATCTACCGTCGCCCCCGCGGTCTCTACATCACGATCAAGGACAAGGGCCGCATCTCCGAGATCCTCAACAACTGGCCCAACCCCGACGTGCGCATGATTGTCGTCACCGACGGCGAGCGCATCCTCGGCCTCGGCGACCTCGGCGCCTACGGCATGGGCATTCCGATCGGCAAACTCGGCCTCTACACCTCCTGCGCCGGCGTGCACCCCTACTACTGCCTGCCGATCACCATCGATGTCGGCACGGACAACGAGAAGCTGCACAACGACCCGTTCTACGTCGGCCTCGCCCAGAAGCGCCTCCGCGGGCCGGAGTACGACGAACTCATCGAGGAGTTCGTCACCGCCGTGCAGAAGGCCTACCCGAAGGTCCTCATCCAGTGGGAGGACTTCGGCAACACCAACGCCTTCCGCATCCTCCACAAGTACCAGAAGCGCGTCCTCAGCTTCAACGACGACATCCAGGGCACGGCCTCCGTCGCCCTCGCCGGCATCCTCGGCGGCCTGCGCCTCAACGGCGGCAAGCTCGCCGAGCAGAAGATCCTGTTCCTCGGCGCCGGTGAGGCCGGCACGGGCATCGCCGACCTCTACGTCGAAGCCGCCATGCAGGCCGGCCTGACCGAGGACGAGGCACGCAAGCGCTGCTGGTTCGTCGACTCGCAGGGTCTCGTCGTCAAGAGCCGCCCGGGCAAGCTCGCCGAGCACAAGCTCCCGTACGCCCACGACGCCAAGTTCCTCGCCACCCTCGAGGAGGCCGTCGACGAGCTCAAGCCCACCGCCCTCATCGGCGTGTCCGGCACCCCGAAGACGTTCACCAAGTCGATCGTCGAGAAGATGTCCAAGTTCAACCAGCAGCCGATCATCTTCGCACTCTCGAACCCGACGTCGAAGGCCGAGTGCACCGCCGAGGAGGCCTACACCTGGTCCGAAGGCCGCGCGATCTTCGCCAGCGGCAGCCCGTTTGCCCCGGTCACCCTCAACGGCAAGACCTACGTCCCCGGCCAGGGCAACAACGTGTACATCTTCCCCGGCGTCGGTCTCGGCGCCCTCGCCTGCGAGTCCAAGGAGGTCACGAACCGGATGTACCTCATCGCCGCCCAGAAGCTTGCCTCCCTCGTCAATGAGGAGGATCTGGCCGTCCGCCGCGTCTATCCGCCGCTCTCCAAGATCCGTGAGGTCTCGGCCAAGATCGCCGCCGCGGTGATGGAGGAGTGCTATCGCGAGAAGCTCGCGCAGCTCCCCCGCCCGTCCGACATCGAGGCCGACGTCCGCGCCCGCATGTTCATCCCGGACTACGGCGAATACATCTGAGCGAACGCCCCTCGCC
>JAEXPG010000415.1 GCA_023447015.1 Verrucomicrobiota bacterium | reverse complement strand
GAGCGGCGGTGGGTGGCGAAGGAGCGGAGCCGGTTGCAGAAGAAGCGGGGGAGGAGGGCGGAGGGTCGAGGGGAGGTCGTGGCGGCGGGGCGGGAAGCGGAGGGGCGGGACGGTGACACTTCGATCTTGAGCCGGCTGCAATTGGTGCCGTTGTGCTTCGCGTTCCGCGTCGTGCCCGCACGGCGGTTCCCCTCGCATGTCCTCGTCAATTCTCCGCACCGAGAGCCTGTTCAAGCTCACCTGGCCGATCTTCCTCCAGAACACGACCCAAGGCGTCGTGTGGCTGGTGGATTTCTGGTTCTTCGCCCATCTTTCCGACGAGATCGCCGCCACGGTCGGGCAGCTGCTGCCGCTGATCTGGATGGGGGCCGGCGTGATCACGACGTTCGCCGGCACCGGCGTGGCGGTGGCGTCGCAGTACATGGGGGCGAAGCGTTTCGAGAAGGTCGTGCCGGCCTACATGATGAACCTGGGCCTCACCACCGGGATGGGCGCGGGCTACTGCGCGCTGCTGTGGTGCCTCGCGCCGCAGATCGGCCGGTGGATGGGCCTGAGCGCCTCGCTCAATGCGATCTCGACGACCTACATCGGGGCGATCTGCTTCTATTTCGTGCTGCTCGGGGTGCTCGTGGCCTACAACGCCGTGCTCTCCTCGCGCGGCATGACCAACTGGCTGCTCTACAACTCCGTGGTGGTCGCGACCCTGAATCTCGCGCTGGCGTCGCTCTTCGTCCTCGGCTTCCACTGGGGCATCCGGGGGATCGTCGCGGCTTCGCTCATCAGCACGGCGACGGCGACGGTGCTGTCGATGCTCTGGGTGCACCGCAGCCTCGGGATCCGTTTCCATCTCCGCGGGGTGGGGCGGGAGATGCGGGAGGTGGTCGGCCCGATGTGGCGCATCGGCCTGTCGAATGCGTTCGAGCCGTTCAGCTACAGCGCCCAGCAGCTGCTTCTTTCGGCGATGATCATCGCGCTCGGAATCCCGTCGATGGCTGCCAACGCCTACGCCGGCCGGGCGCAGATGTTCCAGATCACGTTCGCCTTCTCGCTGGCGCTGGGCGCGCAGATTCTCATGGGCCACTGGATGGGGGCGCGGCGGTTTGTCGATGTCGACCGCCTCTACTGGACGATCGTGCGCCGGGCGGCGCTCGTGGCGTTCATCTATTCCGGCACGGTCTGGCTCTTCGCCGACCAGGTGCTCGGGTTCTTCACCGCCGATCCGGAGATCAAGCGCATCGCCTCCACGCTGCTGGGCATCGCTGTCTTCTACGAGCCGGCGCGGGCGGTGAACATCATCGGCGGCACGGCGCTGAAGACCGTGGGCGACGCCCGTTTCCCGATGGTGGTGGGCAACGCCTTCATCTGGGGCATCCTGCCGATCGTGTATTTCGCCAACCGGCATTGGGGGCTGTCGATCGCCGGGTTCTGGCTGTTCTTCGCCGTCGACGAGATCATCCGGGCCGGCATCAACCTGTGGCGTTGGCGGAGCGGGAAGTGGAAGAGCATGGGCATCGTGCAGCCGGCGGCCACCGGCGAGGCCGTGGCGGTCGAAAGCGCCCCGCTGGGATGACCGGACGGGGCGGACGGCGCCGCATTCCGTGAGCCGCGCTCGGCGAAGCCCGGGCGTAGGGGATCAGCGGCGCTGACACGCAGGTCGAGCGAGTCGACGTGGATCGAGTGAGTCCGGCGGCCGGGGCGCGCTCGGACGTTGAATGCGAATTCATCCTTTGCGGGCTTGCTGCGAACGGGTCGAGCGCATCGAGTTTGATGATCGCGCGCCGGCCGTCCCGTCGCCGCCGCGCGGCCCACCGCACCGATGTCCGCCTCAACTGATTTCTCGTTCTCGTCGTCCGCCGTGCGTGGCGGGGCCACCGACCCGTGGTCGCGTCCCACCTTGTGGCTGCCGGTGCTGCTCGCGCTGCTCGTGGGCGTGGCGTTCCTCGGGACCCGCGGGCTCACGGAGACGAGCGAGACCCGCTATGCGGAGTGCGCGCGGGAGATGTTGGTCACCGGAAACTGGATGGAGCCGCAGCTCGAGTTCCAACCGCACTGGACCAAGCCGCCGGTGGCCTACTGGTGCATGGCGGCGGGAATGAAAGTCTTCGGCGCCAACGCCTGGGGCGCGCGCCTGCCCGGTGTGCTGGCGTTGGTCGTGGCGACGTGGGGCGTGGCGGCGATGGGACGGCGCCTCTGGGGCGCGCGCCACGGCTTCGCGGCCGGTGTGGCGTTCGCGCTGGGCTTCCCGCTGTTCGGCGCCTACGCCGTGACGACCGACATCTACCTCACCGCGGCGGAAACGCTCGCGGGAGCGGCGTTTGTTTTTGCCGCGACCGATGCGGACTCCGCCCGCCGGCGCGTGCTGATGGGAGCGATGTGGGCGGCGTGGGGGCTGGCATTCCTGATCAAGGGACCGCCGGCGCTGCTGCCGTTGCTCGCGATGATTCCGTGGAATTTCCTGCAACCGCGCGAGCGCCGCGTGCCGCTGGGGCACCCGCTCGGCCTCGCGTGTTTCGCGGTGGTGGCGCTGCCGTGGTACCTGCTCATGCTGCACCGGCACCCGAACCTGCTGGAATACTATGTGGGCACGGAGATCGTGGGGCGTGTCTCCACGAATCTCGGTCACAACCGCGCGTGGTACAAAGCCATCGAGATCTACGCGCCGGCCCTGCTGGGCGCGTGCGGCGCCTTCGGCGTGTGGGCGGCGGTGGTGGCGTTGGGCCGGGGAGGCTGGGCCCGCGCGACGCGGTGGGCCGAGCTCTGGCGGGCGCGCGACGCCCGGTTGCTGCTGGTCGCCTGGGTTGTGCTGCCGATGATCGTGTTCTGCCTCTCGCGCAGCAAACTGCACCTCTACATCCTGCCGCTGGTGGCGCCGCTCGCGCTGATCGCCGGCCACGTGCTGGCGAACCGCGTTTCGTGGCGGGCGTTCCGCAACGTGGCGTTGGCCTCGGTGGTGGTGTTCGTCGCGGCCAAGGCGGTGGCCGGACTGCTCCCGAGCCGGCGCGACATGGCCGCCCTCGGGCGTGAAGTGCGGGCGGAGCTGGCCGCACTGCCCGCCGATGTCCCGGTGGTTTTCTGGGACGAGGCGACCAACCACGGCGTGACGTTCTACCTCGGGCTGGGACCAGGGGCGCTCCCGGAGCGCATCGCGACCGGGCCCAAGGGGAAGTTCGAGACGTGGACGGCGCCCGAATTTTCCGCGCGCGTGCGGGAGGGAAAGTACCCGCGCGGGGCCCTGCTGATCGTTTCGGACGAGAAACGTGCGGAGTTCGACGCGGCGTTGCCCGGTCTGCCGATCGCCGGTGTGCACAAAGGGCGGCATTGGCATCTTGTGCGGCTTGGCGGCGGTGGGGTGGTGGTGCCGCCGCGATGACCGCGACCGGCGCGATCGGGTCGGACGAAAGATTCCCGGCTCCCGTCGAAAAAAGGCGTTGACCGACGCGGGGGCGGTCGGCTTCCTCGCGGTTTCTTCAGACAAACCTTTCCCTTTCCTCATGCCTATCGAGATCAAGATCCGCAAGAACGAGCCGGTGGACCGTGCTATCCGCCGTATGAAGAAGAAGCTCGAGCGCGAGAACATCATCAAGGATGTCCGCGCCAAGCGCTACTACGAGAAGCCCTGCGAGAAGCGCCGGCGGAAGGCGAAGGTGGCTGCCTTCACCGCGATGCTCCGCGCGCGCTACGCGCAGTGAGCCGCACCTGAATTTGAACGCCGGTCGCAAGACCGGCGTTTTTTTGTGCCCGGAACCCGCGGGGAAGAGTCTTGCCCACCGGGGGGCGTGCCGGTTGCGTGGCGCGGTCGTCCCCGACCCGTGAAACCTGTCCTCTCCCTCTCGACCAGCTGGCTCTCGCATCGCCATACCGACGGGTACGCCATGCTCAAGGAGGTCGCCGGGATGGGCTTTGAATGGGTGGAGCTCAGCCACGGTGTCCGCATCTCGCTCGTGCCGGGCATCCTGAAGGCGCTCAACGAGGGCGTGATCCGGGTTTCCTCGGTCCACAACTTCTGCCCGTTGCCGACCGGCATCACCTCGCCGGCGCCGAATCTCTACATGCCGTCCGCCCGGGACCACCGGGAGCACGCCCAGTGGCTCCGCAACACCCGCCGCACCCTCGACTTCGCGCAGCAGGTGGGGGCGCGGGTGATGGTGATCCACCTCGGTGCAGTGGGGTTCTTCTGGTTCGATCCGACGAAGAAATACCGGCGCCATCTGCAGGAGAAGGGCGCGGCGTTCTCGGCCGAGGCGCCGGAGTATCTCGAGCTGCGCGAGAAGACGATGGCGCGCATCCGCAAGCGCATGGCCCCGTATTGGGCGCGGGTGAAGGCGAGCCTCGAGGAGATCCTGCCCTACGCGGAGGAGCGGGGCATCCGGCTCGGCCTGGAGAACCGCGAGCGGATCGAGGAACTGCCGCTCGACGACGGTTTCCCCGAGCTGCTGTCCAGCCTGAGCCGCCAGGGGTTGGCCGGCTACTGGCACGATGCCGGCCACGCGCAGATCAAGCAGCGCATGGGCCTCATCAACCATGAGCACCAGCTCGAGCAGAACGCCTCGCATCTCCTCGGCTTCCATCTGCACGACATCGATGCCGCCGGAAAGGACCACCAGCCGGTGGGCTCCGGCGTGATCGATTTCGCGATGGTGTCGCGTTTCTTCCGGCCGGAGCACCTCTTCATCCTCGAGTACGGACCGAAGGTGAGCGCGGCCGATGTGCTCGATTCACGGCACCGAGTCGAGGCGCTGGTGTCTTGCTGAGGATTCATCCCTCTCTACCCGCATGAAACTCCACTCCCGTTTTCTCGCGCTGGCCGTCGTCGGTCTCGGCGCCACGTTGCATGTCCGCGCCGAGGACGAAGCCGCCACGCCCCCGCCGCCTCCGCCGGCTCCGGCCATGGCTCCCGCCGTGAAGACTCCGATCATTTCGGATCTCGAGCAGCTGGTCGGCGGCATCGTTGCGAAGCTCAAGGCCGCCAAGGGCAACCTCACCCCGGCACAGCTTGCCGATGAACTCGCGCAGTTCGAGGCGATCATCGCGAAGCACCCGGAGGCCAAACCCGAGGAGAAGGCCGGTGTGCTGTGGGCGAAGGCGCTGCTCTGCCTCCAGGTCTTCGAGGATTTCGAGCAGGGCGAGAGCATCGTCCGCCGGTTCAAGACCGAGTATCCCACGACCGAATTTGCGACCAAGGCCGACGAGATCCTCGGCTCCATCGCGCAGGACCGGCGACTGCAGGAGTTGCGCAAGTCGCTGGTCGAGGGAGGCACGTTCCCCGGCATCGAGGGCAAGGCGCTCGACGGTTCCGCGGTCTCGACCGCCGCGCTCAAGGGCAAGGTGGTGCTCGTCGACTTCTGGGCGACCTGGTGCCCGCCTTGCCGGGAGGAGATCCCCAATGTCCTCGCGGCGTACGAGAAATTCCACGCCAAGGGCTTCGAGGTGATTGCGGTGAGCCTAGATCGCGAGGAGGCCGAGCTGAAGAAATTCGTCGAGGAGAAGAAGATGCCGTGGCCGCAGATCTTCGAAGGCGCGGACGCACTGGCGGAGAAGTTCGGCGTCGAGTCGATCCCGACCACCTACCTGATCGGAGCCGACGGTACGATCGCCGCGGTGAATCTGCGCGGCGACGCCCTGGCCAAGAAGCTGGAGCAGCTGCTCGGCGGAAAGTAGGCCGGTCGTGAACCTGCCGTTGTCTCGGCGGATTTCCCGTCCGAGACCGGCGCCGTCGCCCGCGGGATGGTGTGCCGCTCAGGCGCGGGCGAGCAGTTCGTGCACCCAGCGCCGGTGCGGGCCGGAGAGCGTGATCTTCTCCATCTCCGTCAACGGCACCCAATGCAGCGCCGCCACCGCGGCGCTGTTTTGTTTCCGGGCTGAGGTCGGGACCGCGAACGATTCCGGCCAGCGGTGGATCGACTCCTCGATCCGGTAGCGGGTGATGCTGCGCGAGCGCCGCAGGAGCAGCTCGCCGCGCTGCGCGGCGGTTTCGTCGAGTCCGAGGTCGGCGGCGGCGGGCAGTTCGTGCAAATCCGCCAGGCGGCGTGAGGAGGCGGCGGCACGGTGTAGGAGCAGCTGGCCATCGCGCACGCACCAGAGGCGCACGACCCGGCGCTGCTCCGTCTTCGGGCGCGCAAGCTGCGGGATCGCCGCGGCGCGCTCCGGGTCCGCGGTGGCGCAGTGCTTGAGCAGCGGGCACACCAGACAGGTGGGCGCGCGCGGGGTGCACACGAGCGCGCCGAGCTCCATCATCGACTCGTTCCATTCGCCCGGGTGCGCGGGATCGAGCACCTCGCCGGCGAGCGCGCGGAACTGTTTCACGAGCGCGGAGCCGGAGGCGAAGGCGGTGGTGTCGGCGGTGAGGCGGGCGAGCACGCGGGCGACGTTGCCGTCGACACAGGCGACACGGTCGCCGCACGCGATGCTGGCGATGGCGGCGGCGGTGTACGGGCCGACGCCGGGCAGCTCCTGCCATGCGGCGGCGGAGCGCGGCGGGGCGGGCATCGCCGCGACGGCGTGTGCGAGCTTGTGGAGGTTGCGCGCGCGGGAGTAGTAGCCGAGGCCTTCCCAGTGTTTGAGGACGGAGGCCTCCGGGGCGGCCGCGAGCGCGGCGAAGTCGGGGAACCGCTCCAGCCAGCGCGCGAAGTAGGGCAGCACGGTCTTCACCTGCGTCTGCTGGAGCATGAACTCGCTCACGACCGTCTTGTAGAGCGACGGCTTCTCGCGCCATGGCAACGTCCGTCGGCTGGTGCGGAACCAGGCGAGCAGCGCGCGGCGCAGCGCGGGCAGGGATTTCGGCGGGAGCGTCGTGGCGGCCACGCGGGCGAGGACAACGCCCCGGCTGTGGCTGGCAAGCTCCGGCGCGAGGGGCGCAGCAGTCCCGGCTTTACATCGTCGAAGCGGGTGGTCTCAGTCGTAACGGTTTTTCCGTGCAAATCCTACGCAAACACCGGGCGGATGTGGCCCCGGCGGCAGCGCGCCGTCGGCATGGGGCGGCTGTGCGCGGGTTTGGACTCCTGCCGAGTGGCGGGGCGCCGCAATCTCTCCGGTTTCACTCGTTTCTGGTCCCCTGATCCCTGTGCGCCCCCTTCGTTCCATTCTCGCGTTGGTCGTGTCGATGCTGGCCTTGGCGGGCGTTGCGCGGGGGGCGGACGAGCCGCCGGTGGCGCCGGGCAGCGTGGGATTCGTGGGGGATACGCTGCAGCCGTGGGTGTACGGGGTGGCGAACGAGCGGCAGGTGGGCCCGACGGCGGCGGCGGATCTGGCCGGGCCGGTGCGGGACATGGCCGTGGACCGGGCGAACCACCGCTTGTACGTGCTGACGGCGACGAAGGTGATGGTGTACGACATCACGCTCGGGCCGTTGTATCCGATGCTCAAGCGGCACGTGGAAAAGACCAAGAACGAGCAGGGCAAGGAGGTGGAGTCGGAGCTGCTGATCGGCGGGCAGCAGCTGGCGCTCTCGGCCGACGGGCGCACGGCCTACATCGGGGACACGGGCAAGGTGACGGCCGTCAATCTCTACCCGGAGAGCCGCTATGCGGTGAAGGAGGTGGCGACGGGGGACAAGGCGGCGACGGTGCGCAAGGTGGAGGAGTCGCGGATGGTGCCGGCGTACAAGCAGGTGCGTGTCTACGCCTTCAAGAACACCGGGGAGGCGAAGGGGCCGTTCCCGGCCGACTTGTCCACGCGCGGCGTGGCGGCGCTGGGGGTGCACCCGGCGGGCGACCGGTTGTTCGTCGTGATCGACATGGACCCGGCGCAGAAGAAGCTGAGCGTGCGCAACGACCGGTTGAGCAGCGACTACGGGCTGCCGGTGTCGCTGCTGAAGCTGCCGGCGGATTTCGGGTACCTCGCGGAGCTGGAGCTGACCGCGGCGGTGCAGACCTCGGGCAATCCGGTGGCCGAGGCGGGCATCACTGTGGTGCAGGACATCAAGACCCTGCTGGCCAACACGCCCGTGCCGGGCAAGGAGACGCGTTCCGACAAGGTGTTGATCGGGGTGCGCAGCCTGGCGTTCACGCCGGATGGCAACAGCCTGCTGATCTCCGCGGTGGGGGCGCAGACGCCCCGCTCGACGCCGTTTGGCATCATGCCGACCTCCGACGAGGGCACGGGCGGCATCGCGGTGTTTGATGTGCGGCCGCGGTTCGACCCGGCCAAGGGCACGCGGCTGCCGGCGGGGTTCCAGGGCTTTCTGCCGACCACGGTGGCCGGCGAGGAGACTGCCACGCTGATGGAGAAGATGCGCGACCGGGGCGCGGCGCTCATCCACTCGGCGGTCTATCTGGCGCGCGGCAATTCCTGGCGCGACGATGCGGCGTTCACGGCCGGTTTCGCCACGGGCAACGGCCAGCTCACCGGCTCGACGTTCCTGGAGGCGATGGCCTCGTTCTACGTCTACATGACGCTGGCCGATTCCTTCAGGGAGTACGGCTACATGCGGGTGTACTCGGAGATGTATCCGCAGGACATGGTCGGAGCCTCCTCGGTGGCGATCAACCACAAGGGGGATTTCGGCGTGGTGACGATGCAGGACACCAACAATCTCGGCCTGCTCGCGCTCGCGCCCTCCAGCGCGTTGGCCGGCCATGGCGGCGCGGACCCGCTGCCGCTCAGCCTCAAGAAGGCGACCGGCCGGACCATCAACGGCCACGATGGGGAAGGGGACTCCAATTGGGCGGAATCGGTGTTCAGCTGGGCCTATCCGCAACAGGCGGTGTTCAGCGCGGACGACTCGCTGCTGTATTTCGGCATGGCCGGCGGCACCCCCAAGGTCGACAACTCCAACCTCTTCGGTGCGGCCAAGTCCGCCGGACTCCTGCAGTACCGCGATGCGCCCCCGACCAATGCCAAGGGCGAGGCGCTGCTTCCGCCGACCGGCGGCTACGTGATGATCGGCGGGGTGCCCCTGCGTTCGCCGCGACGCGCGGCGGCGCTGCAGTCGGTCGACACCGACGGCGACCTCTTCTCCGACCAGCTGGAAGCCTACAACCGCTGGAACAGCCTGCGCCCCATCCCCGGCGATGCGCCGGGCACGACGCGCGCCGCCATGGTGAGCACCTCCCTGGACGAGGTGACCGACCCGGGCAAACCCCTGCCGGCCTCCACGTTCAAAACCGACGCCCTGGACAAGTCGCTGTTTCTGCCGACCGGCGGGGTGGGCTACCGCATCGACACCTACGGCCAGCCGCCGCTGTTGATGACGGCCGGCAGCCGCAGCGCGATCGCGGCGATCGAGAAGCTGGGCCGGCTCTGGCACGCGGCCTATCTGGCCGGCGAGGTCACGCGGCCGTATTTCGTGGTGGGCGCGATCAGCAAGCCGGGTGGGGGACCGCTGACCAACGCCGCCGGCGAGGCGATCCAGTACGCCTCCCGCAACGGCTTCCAGGTCAACTTCCCCTACATGGGGCTGGTCGCCGCCGACAAACCCGCCGCCAACGGCGCTCCGGCTCCGGCCGAGCTGACCGATCTGCCGCACGACTTCGTGTTGAGCAACGGCACCAAGACGCCGCGGGACAACCGCCTTGAGAACCTCGACGGGTTCGATGCGCCCAACATGCGCAAGTTCCTCGAGCTGCTCCTGGCCGAGCCGACCGTCTCGCGCATCGAGCTCGACCCGGCCGTGCGCGATGTGCTGCCCACCGCGGGGATCAACTTCGCCGACCAACGTTTCGTCTATCACGGCACCCGCGACAAGCAGCTGGCTGCGACGCCTCCGGGCGAAATCCCGCCGCCGGCCAACCGCTCCCGCCGCGACCTGGATTGGCAGTTGGCCGTGTCGTTTTCACCGCTGGCCGTGAAGGTGGTGGAGGTGCCGCCGCCCGCGCCCGGTCCCTCCACACCCGCGCCCGCCCCGGGCCGGCGCTGCTATTTCGTGGATCTGCCGCCCGCCGATCTCGGGCTGAACCGCTCGACGATGAAGGTCTGGCTGCCTTTGACCGAGGGCGGCAAGGACGCGTACATCGTGCGCACCTTCGACGGCCGCGTGCTGGAGTTGGGGCGGGAATACAGCATCGACGAGGTCTTCGGCAGCAACCAGTCGACCTACCTCTGGGTCGACGCTCTGGCCAGTGGGGACCTCGGCTTCGGCCTGGAACTGCGGCTGCCCGAGCTCGACAGCGCCTACAGCATCATCGACGGCTTCGAGAACCTCCAGTGGACCGAGGAGCGCATTCCCCGGCATTTGGCGAACTGCAACCAGTCTCGCGAACAGCCGACCCTGGCCAACCAGATCTATCTGCGTGCCGAGCCCGAGGGCTTCGCCGCCGAGGTCAACTACGAGAAGGTCCGCTGGGAACCGTCGCCCACCGATTCGCCCACCGCGGAGGTCAGCGAGCCGGAGCTCGATCCGCGCACGGGCAAGCTCACCTCGGGCAAGGACTCGGGCATGGTCTACGTGCGGGCGTTCGCCCATTCGCCGACCGGCCGCCGGTTCGAGACCCGCGTGATCGCCATCGCGATCGGCGGCTGCGGCGGCTGCGTCGACTGCAAGGTCCGCGGCAAGATCGAGTTCTCCGCCGAGGGCGTGGACATCACCGTGGCCGACGGCGACGAGGGGCAGCTGCGCTTCCGCAGCGACACCGCCGGTCCCCAGCTGCTCGACCCGAAGCTCCTGGAATACAGTTACCACGACAAGGACACCCGCGTGATCTTCGACGCCGAGGGGGCGCTGCGGCAGGTGCGCACGAAGTTTGTGCTGATGGACATCGTGCCGCGCCAAGCCGGCGGCTACACCGTCGCCACCTATCCGCGACCGGCCGAGTCCACCTTCGATGTGGTCAAGGCGGTCTACACCGTCCCCGTCGATGGCGCCGGGCGGCTCTCGCTGCTCACCGTCGCGCCGCATCCCGACGAGGGCTCCTCCGGCGTGCTGCTCACCCGCGCCGAGGCCGGGCACAAGGCGGAGTCGTTCGCCTACGTCTATTCCTCCGCCGACAATTCCTGGACGCTCGAGGAGCACATCAGGCGCCGGGATGCCGCCCAGCCGCAGCTGGCCGCCGCCACGCAGGCGGGGGCGCCGGCGGTCGCGGCGGGTTCCGCGGCCTATACGGCGTTGCGCCGCCAGAGCGTGGCCAAGACCGCCGGCTCCTATCAGGGACGCTCCGTTGCGCTCACCACCCGCACGATGACCGATCCCGATGGCGCCGTGGTCGAGAAGAGCGTCGAGGTATTTGCCGATCTGCCGGCCGGCCGCCGCGTGGTCGCACGCATTTCCGATCCCGACGGGGCCAACCGCATCACCGATTACGCCTACAATGCCCAGGGCCGCGTCGAGCGCGTCTCCTATCCGAGCGGGCGCTGGGTCCGTTATGAGTACGATGCCCAGGGCCGGGTGACCAAGCAGGTCGAGCCGTGGCTCAATGCCGCGCCGGAGGCGCCGGAATCCGAGTGCCGGGTAACCACCTTCGACTATGCGCCGTTTGCCCCGACCGACACCGGGTTGTTGCCGGAGTCGCCGCGCCTGACCGTCGTCACCGCGCAGGGCCAGGAACTTTCGCGCAGCTATCAACTGATCGAGACCAGCCGACGCCGTTCGATCACCGCCCTGCGGCCCGGCGCGGCCTGGGACGATCCCGGCAATCTCGTGACGACGACCACCTTGGTCGCCAGCGGCGTGTTCGTGGGCTACACCGAATCCGTCCGCGGCCCCGAGGGCACGTTGACCCTCTACAAGTACCGCAAGGAGAACGGCGGGGAGGTCCGGATCGTGCGCAGCGGTGTCCCCAATGCCGCCGGCACCGACATCGTCGACGGGACGGTTTCGACCACCCGCACCGACGCCAAGGACCAGACGATCGAGTCGACCACCGTCGACATCGCTTCCGGCGTCACGCTGGCCTCCCAGATCGTGCTGGATCGCGATCCCGAGGGCCGGCCGACCCGCTGGCTCTACCTCGACGGCTCCGAGTCCTCCACCGTGTACGGCTGCTGCGGCGTCGAATCGGAGACCGACCGCAACGGCCTCGTGACGACCTACGAGTACGACGATTTCAAGCGCACGGTGGCCGTCCATCGCCTCGGCCTCATGACCAAGTACGAGTACGACACCCGCGGCCGGACGTTGAAGACCATCCAGGTCGGCACCGACAGCTCCGAGCTCGTCGCCTCCCGCACCGCGTACCTCGATGTGATCGGCGAGTCGGTCGACTCCTTCGACCCGCTCGATCGCAAGTCCTCCTCGCGCGTCGCCTACCATGCCGACGGCACCACGACCCGCACGACCACATTGCCCGGCGGCTTCACCCAGTGGCAGAAGAGTTCCCGCGACGGCCGTCCGCTCGAGACCGGCGGCACCGCCGCCGCGCCCGCGCGCTACGAATACCGCGTGGAGAAGCTGGGCGAGATCCCGTGCTCGGTCACCCGCGCCATCGCGCGAGTGTGGGATGCCGCCACCGCCAGCTACAACGACTCGCAGTGGAGCGAGACCTGGACCGACATGGCCGGCCGCACCTTGCGGGTCGTCATGGCCGACGGCGCCAAGGCCGAGAACTTCTACAACGCGATCGGCCAGCTCGTGCGCTCCGTCGATCCCGACGGCGTTACGACCCTCTACGCCTACAATGCGAGGGGAGAGCAGCACATCACCGCCGTCGATCTCGACCGCGATGGGGTGATCGACTTCGACGGTGCCGACCGTATCACCCGGTCCACCTCCGTTGTGACCAGGAAGACCTGGGCCGGCCAGACCTTCCCGGTCGCCCGCACCACCAGCGAAGTCTGGGCCGCCGAGAATGCCGACACTCCGCTGACCGTGTCCGTGCAGGAGCAGAGCATCGACGGTCGCCACGCCTGGACCGAATCCTTCGGCGCCACCGCGCACCAGGAAACGATCTATCCGCAGACCCGCGACGGCTCCTGGACCGTGAAGGCCACCGCGCCCGACGGCACCTCGACCGTCACCCAGTACACCGCCGGCCGACTCGATTCTGTCACGAGACTTGCCAAGGACAACGCACAGCTTTCGCGCGTCACCTACGGCTACGACGCCCACGGCCGCGCCAACGCCGTCACCGATCCGCGCACCGGCACGACGACCACGACGTTCTACGCCGATGGCCAGGTCGACACCGTCAAAGCCCCGCACCCCGAGCTCGCCGGCCAGTTCCAGACGACGAAGAACTTCTACAACGAGCGCGGCCTACTCGCGAAGCGCCAGCTCCCCGACGGCAGCGAGGTCTCCTACACCTACACGCCGCAGGGCCAGCTCGAGTCCACCCACGGCTCCCAAACCTATCCGCTGGCCTACGCCTACGACAGCCAAGGTCGCATGGTCGCGATGACGACCTGGCAGAACTTTGCCGGCGACAGCGGCAAGGCCACCACCACATGGCAGTACGACCCCCAGCGCGGCACCCTCGCGTCCAAGACCTATTCGCAGAAGTCGGTCTCACCCGCAGTCCCTGCAGACGCCCCTGTCCGCTACACCTATACCAGCGCCGGTCGCCTCAAAACCCGCACGTGGTCGCGCGGCCTCGTGACCAGCTATGGTTACGGTCAGGATGGCACGCTCGCCTCGGTCGACTACAGCGACGCCACCCCCGACATCGCCTACAGTTACCGTCGTCTCGGCCAGGTGAAGGAAGTCCGCGACGGCGTGCGCGCCAACGGCGCCATCGCCGATGCCGATCTGCGCTACCGCCACGAGTACAGTCTCACGGCAGAACTGCGCCCCGACACCGAGACCATCCACACCCTCGGCACCTTCACGCTCCAACGCCGTTACGAGTCCACCGGCGCCAACGAAGTCCCCGGCCGCTACGCCGGCTACACACTCTCTTCTTCCTCTGTGGCCTCCTCCGCCTCAGTGCCCTCTGTGACCCAGTCCGTTTCCTATTTCTATGACTCAGCTGGTCGCCTCGAGAAGGTCACCTCCGATGCCGGCACCTTCACCTACGCCTACCTGCCGAATGCCGGCCTGATCGAGACCGTCACCGGTCCGGTCCACACCGTGCACAACACCTACCAGCCCTTCGGCTACGGACTGCAGTCGAAGACCAACAGGGCAGGGGAGACCGTCGTTTCGAAGTTCGAGTACCGTTTGAACGATCTCGGCCAGCGCACCGCGATGGTCACCACCGGCACGGCCTTCGCGCAGTCAATGCAGTACCAGTACCGGTACAACGAGAAGGGCGAGGTCATCGCCGGCGACCGCTACCAAGGCACCGATCTCCTCAACCCCGGACCGGCAATCCCCACCGATACCTTTGCCTACCGGTACGACGATATCGGGAACCGGATCGAGGTAGGGCGAGGCGTCCCTGCCGCGCCGCTGCTGAAGGAGGACTATTCGGCCAACCTCCTCAACCAGTACACCGGCATCACCTCTCAAATCTCAAATTCCCAAATCACAGATTCCCCGGTCCACGACGCGGATGGCAATCTGGTCTCCGACGCCCGCTGGACCTACACCTGGAACGCCGAAAACCGCCTGATCGAGATGGAATCTGTAGGCCAGGGCGCCGACCTGGCCCCCCGGCGCAAGCTCACCTTCACCTACGACTACCAAGGCCGCCGCATCACCAAGCGCGTCCTCACCTGGGATGCCCAAACCGGCTACTGGACCCCGTCCACCGAACATCGGTTTGTTTACGACGGCTGGAACCTCATCGCCGAGTACTCCGGCGACCTTCCCACCTTCTCACCTTCCCGCCTTCGCACCTATACGTGGGGCTTGGATCTCTCCGGCTCCCTCCAAGGCGCCGGCGGCGTCGGCGGCCTCTTGGCTGTTTCCGTGCCGTCCGCTGTCGTCGGTCCTCCGTCGTCCGTCGGCTACGCGACCTTCGACGCCAACGGCAACGTCTCCGAATACCTCGACGCCACCGGCACGCCCGCCGCCCACTTCGAGTACAGCCCCTTCGGCCAGACGATCCGTTCGACCATAGCGTCGCCACTCGCCCTCCAAAGCCTTGGCGACGGAGGGTTCCGCTTCTCCACCAAGTACACCGACTCCGAAACCGGCCTGCTCTACTACGGTTTCAGACACTACGACCCATCGACGGGGAGATGGCCATCTAGAGACCCCATCGGGGAAATGGGCGGCGGGAACTTGTATGGGATGGTCGGAAACGACTTGATCGGCAGAATCGATTTTCTTGGCCTAATTATTGTCTCCAAATGCGACCTAAAGAAATATCTTGAGCAAAAAGAGCAGCGCGGCTTCCTTGAAACCCAAGAAGGAGGTTTGTTTATTTACACAACTGAGGAGAGAATCTCAGCTGGCGGCGAAACAGAGATCCTTAATCGTATGATGCGGGGGCGGCGTAGGCATGGATTTGGTGGAGAGAGTGATCTCGTGTTGCATATAAAAGCCAGACTTGGGGTTATCGACTTTGTCGACAAAAAACGCTATTCGTTTGGCTCCGAAGGGGCGTCGAGAATGAACTCAAAATACTGGCAGCGGTTCCGGGTTGAAGGTGATCAGCGTATTGGGTGGCGGCCGAGGACAGGCGTTAACCTGAATGAAGCGATTAACGACATGAATTCTCACCCAGAACTATATGTGATCGCATGCCAAACTGCCTCGCAGTTAAGCCTGATTGGTGGGGCGGCTAACGGTGCGGGCGGGGATGTCGTGCCGCCGAAGGAGTGGCTCAGCGTGTCCGTTGACGATTGGGTCCCGGGTGATCGCGGGTATATAGAAAGGCTGGGGCTTTCTCGCTTTCCAGGGGATGCCTATGCTGGTGAGAATCTGATATACGTGGGGCGCGATATCTACTGGGGACATTTCTCGGAGGGGAATGTTACGCGTTCCCTTGACGCGTGGCTGCAAACAGTACGCGGTTGGAGCGTCGATGATGCGGCTGAGATTAGCCCTAAGCGGTACTCCCCGGATCAAGGTCTTGACTTGAGTATAACTAGTGACGAATGAAAACTGAGATACTTTTGGTGGCTGTATGTGTCTGTTCCATTCCGGGTGAAACGGGGTGTAATCCTGCTGGTACGCGGGAGGCTTCGCCTCCTACGGCTGGTCGGACATTGGTGGTAACTTGGGATGGGTTCGACGCGTGCTCGGCATTGATATTCCTAGATGGAACGGAGTGCGGCATAGGAAGGGTTGGCGCTGAGGTTGTTCTTCAGGCATTGAAAGCGGCACCGATCGAAACGACCTTGGTTATTTCCGCTCCGCTATATCTTGTGGAAGACCGGCGCCGCATCAATGGTTGGGATTCGCCATTCGATTGCGATGCCACTTTGAAGAAGGATTTCGGTGTTCTTGTGGCCGATCGGCGGGTGAAGGTGTTGAGACGATTTCATTAGGGCACAAGAAGGGACAGGTCGGAAGTTTTAGACATAAGTCCACTTCTGCTAGATGGTATCATCCGGCGGGCCGAGCCGAAGGGGTCACACCTGAATGGCGCTAAGTTAAGGCGCGTTCACTTGAGGGCGCGCGAAGGTGAAACGACCATCTGATGACGCGGGCTGGTGAGCAGTTGGTAGGACTTTGCCCGCCGTTTGCGGGCGCGCGGTTCGACCCGGTTTGGCCGGTCGGGCACCTGGTCGGCGGCGATGACGCGCAGCAGTTCGGCGCGGGCGCGTTTGAACGCGAACATCGCCGGGGCGAAGAGGGGCGTCCATTGGCGCAGGGTGTCGACGGTGCCCTTGAAGCTGAGCCGGCCGAGCTCGACGCCGT
>JAEXPG010000340.1 GCA_023447015.1 Verrucomicrobiota bacterium | reverse complement strand
GGGCGGGGTTCCGGAGTGGACGTGCGGCGGTCGTGGCGGGGCGGATGGTTGGTGGCAACCGCAGGGGCGTGCGGGGGTGGTTGTTGGCCACCACCCGAATCAGGCGGCCGGGGGCGGGGCGGCGGGTTCGGGCCGGGCTGCGCCGCCGTTGAGCCGGTAACGGAGGAACTCGCGGGTGACGCCGAGCCGGCGCGCGGCGGCGGTGACGTTGTTGCTGGTCTCGTGGAGCGCCTGGGCGATCAGCTCGGCGACGACGTTGTCGATGGAGAATCCCTGTTCCGGCAGCCGCCAGGCCGGGTTGCGCCAATCGGCCTTCGTGTCGGCGGCCGGGGCGGTGAGATGGGCGAAGTCGAGGCGCGAGCCCCCGCCGAAGATGACGGCACGCTCGAGCTCGTGGGCGAGCTCGCGGGCGTTGCCGCGCCAGGGCTGACCGGACAGGCGGGCGGCGCCCTCGGGTGTGATCACCAGCTCCTTCAGCCGGTGGCGGCGGGCGATGCGCTGGAGGAGGTGGTTGGCGAGGTCGACCACGTCGCCGCCGCGTTCGCGAAGCGGGGGCAGGGTCACATGCAGCAGGTGCAGGCGGTGGAAGAGGTCCTCCCGGAAGGAGCCGGCGGCGACGAGCTCGGAGAGCGGACGGTTGGTCGCCGCGATCAGGCGCACATCGATCCGGATCTCCCGGGTGCCGCCGAGGCGGCGGATCACACCGTCCTCGACCGCGGTGAGCACCTTGGCCTGGGTGGCGGCGGAGAGGGTGCCGATCTCGTCGAGGAAGAGCGTGCCGGCGTCGGCCGCCTCGAACAGGCCGATGCGGGCCTGCTTGGCGTCGGTGAAGGCGCCGCGCTCGTGTCCGAAGAGTTCGGACTCGGCGAGGTTCTCGGGCAGCGCGGCGCAGTTGATGGTGATGAAGGGCCGGGCGGCGCGGGGGCCGGCGCGGTGGAGCCAGCGCGCGAGGAGGCTCTTGCCCGTGCCCGTCTCGCCCTCGATCAGGACCGGGGGCGGGTTGTGGGTGATGCGGCGGTCGGCCGCGAGGATCTGGTCGAGGCGGGCCCGGAGCGGCGCGAGGGCGCGGCCGAAGAAGAAGTCCGGTTCGGTGGCGGACTGGGGCGCGCGGTGCTCTTCGCGGCGGGCGGCGGCGTGCTGGGCTCGGCAGCGCAGGAAGGCGACGGCGAGCTGGTCGGGCTCGAAGGGTTTCGTGAGGTAGTCGCCGGCGCCGAGCCGCATCGCCTCCACGGCCTGCTTCACGCCGCCGAACGCCGTCATGACGACGACGCCCGTGGTCTCCGAGAACACGTGGTCGCGCAGGAGCTCGAGCGCCTCGCCGTCGGGCAGGTGGAGGTCGACGAGGGCGAAGTCGAAGCGCAGGTCGGCGGCGAGCCGGCGGGCCTCGGCGAGGTTGCCCGCCTCGGTGGGGTTGGCCCCCAGGGCGCGGAGGTGGGCGGCGAGCCGGCGGCGCAGCGACGAATCGTCCTCGAGCAGGAGCACTTCACAGCCGGGGGGCAGGGCGGTATCGACATCCATCAGACCGACAATGCGCGCGAAGGCGGCGCTTTCTTCAATACAATTTCCCGGGCGCGACCCGATCGGCGCGGGTCACCGGACCCGACGGCAAGCGCCCGGAGGCCGGGCGGTGGTTGCAGGCACCCGGACGGCCCGCGGCCGAGCGGAGCGCCCAGTGCGTAAGGAGTCCGGAACTCGATGGGCGACAGGCGCTAGCGTCCGTGCTGCGGCGGCTGGCACGGACCGTGCAAATGGTTTCCCCAGCAAACTCCCCATGGTTGTCCCCACCTCTGCAATCCGGCCGCGGTCGCCGTCCCCACTTCCCGCTCGCGCGGCGGGAAGCGCACCGTCAGTTTCGTCCCGACGTTCCGGCCCCAGCTCCACGGGGCGTGGAGCTGTCGTGCATAACCCCGATCCCCACATGGAACGAAGCAATGGAATGGGCTGGTGGCTGCGGCATGCTGTCGCGGTCGCGTTTCTGGGCGGTGCCATCGCGGCGCCGCTGATGGCCGGTGGGCCGCTGGACGATGTCCAGAAGGCGGCCGCCGAATGGGCGCAGGTGCGCGCCGAGACCGTCCGCCTCGAGTCCGACTGGACCTGGCAGAGGTCGCTCCTGCAGTCGACGCTCGAGGCCCTGCAGGCGCGGGTGCAGCGACTCGAGCAGCAACGCTCCGCGTTGGAGGAGAAGACCTCCGGGGCGCGCCGCGAGACCGAGGAGCTGGTCGCCCGCCGGAAGGCGATGGCGGAGGCGGCGACCGACGCGGCCCAACAACTGCAGGCCCTCGGCGAGCGGCTGGCGCGGCTGCGGCCGTGGCTGCCGCCGCGCTTGTCGGCTGCGCTCGAGCTGCCTTTCCGCAGCATCGCCGCGCCGGACCTGCCGCTGGGCGAGCGGATGCAGCATACGACGACCATTCTCAACCGCTGTGTGCACTTCAACCGGACGGTGGCGAAGGGCGAGGAGCTGATTGTCCCCCCGGGCGGCGAGGCGAAGCTGATGGAGGTGGTCTACTGGGGACTCAGCCACGGCTACGCGCTCGACCGGGCGGCCGGTGTGGCCTACTCCGGCGCCCCGGTCGCGGCGGGCTGGAGCTGGACTCCCGCGCCCGAGCTCGCGGGTGCAGTTGCCCGACTGATCGCCGTCGCGGCGGACAAGACCGAGCCGGAGTTCGTCGCCGTGCCGGTGCAGATGAACGACCCGGAGACGCTCAACCCCAAGCCCTCAGACCGCACGCCATGAGATTCCGGACTCTTCTTCTGTTGCTCGCCGGGGCCGCCGCCGTGCTCCGCGGGGCCGACCCGCTCGAACAGGCCGCCGCGCGGGCTTCCGCCGAGTATGCGGAGCGCCTGAAGGTCGCGACCAACGAGCTGGTGGCCACCCGCGCCCGCATCGAAGCGGTGCGGGCGCCGGTTGCCGAGGCGACCCGCCTCGCCGAGGCCCGACTGGCCGTGCTGGAGAGCGAGATCCTCGCGTTGGAGGCGGCCGAGGCCAGCGGCGCCGAGCAGCGGCAGCAGCTGCGGCGCGAGACCGACGAGGCGAGGCGCAACCTCGGCTATCTCCTCAACCAAGCGCAGGAGACGATGAAGGCGCTGGAGGACTCGCTGCTGCCCGGCGAGCGCCCGGTCTGGGCCGAGCGGGCCGACCCGCTCCGGCGCCAGCTCGAGACCGCCACCGCGCCCGCAGGCGTGCCGGCGGCGCTCGCGGTCGCCACACTGGCCGCGGACCGGGTGGCGCGTCAGATCGGTGGTTACACCGCGGCGGGGCAGGCCGTTGTCGAGGGCGACAACCGGGTCGTGCCGGGCACGTTCCTCTTTGTCGGCCCCGAAACGTTCTTCCAGGGCAAGCCGGCCTCCGTGCTCGGCGCCGTGACGCTCCGCCCCGGCGGCGAGTGGCCGATGGTGCAGGCGGTCGACGGCTGGACGGCGGCGGAGGCGGGGCACGTGTTCCAACTCGGGCGCGGAGTCGTCGCGCTCGACGCCTCGGGGGGCAAGGCGCAGGCGTTGCGCCCGTCGTCGGGGGCGTTCCTCGAGCAGGTGCGCAAGGGTGGCGTCGTCGGCGGGGTGATTCTCGCGGTGGGGGCGCTCGCGCTGGTGATCGCCATCCAGAAGCTGCTGGATTTTCGCCGCCTCGCGGTCGATGAGCCGCCGGCGGTGCGCCGGGTCCTCGGGCTCATCGCGGGCGGGGCGCACGAGGAGGCCGCCGCCGCGGCGCGGGCGCTCAAGGCGACGACGCGCGAACTCTTCGCCATCGGCCTGCAGCACCGGGGCAAGGCGAAGGCGATCCAGGAGGAGCACCTCGAGAGCTTTGTCCTGCAGCAGCGGATGCTCCAGGAGCGCCGGCTGCCGATGCTGGCGGTGATCGCCACCTCGGGGCCGTTGCTCGGCCTGCTCGGGACGGTCACGGGCATGATCAAGACGTTCACGCTGATCGCGGTGTTCGGCACCGGCAGCGCGGGCAAGCTGTCCACGGGCATCTCCGAGGCGCTGATCGCGACGAAGTTCGGCCTGATGGTCGCGATCCCCGCGCTGGTCGTGCACGGGTTCCTTTCCCAGCGCATCCAGAAACAACTGGCGATGCTGGACCGGTACGCGCTCGAGATCGCGACCGCCAGCGAGGAGGGCCGGCGGGCGAAGCAGCCGGCGGAGGCCGACCCGGTATGACGTTCGCTCCGGACAAGCTTCTGGCGGAGGGCGGGCCGGTGCTGCTCGCCAACCTCGCGCTCGCCGTGCTGCTCTACGCACGCTGCTGCAGTCTGCTGCTGCAACTGCGCCGCACGCGGCGCCGGCTGGCCGGCATCGGGGCGGTCGAGGCGCGGCATGTCCCCACGCTGCGGCGCTGGCAGGAGGAGCTGCAGGATCTCTACCGGCGGCAGCGGCTGCTGATCGGCGCGATGATCGCGGCCGCGCCGCTGCTCGGGCTGCTCGGCACGGTTGCCGGGATGATCCGGACCTTCGAGAGCCTGGCCGGACGCGGCGCGCGCTCCGTCGAGGGCTTGGCGAGCGGCATCTCCGAGGCGCTGCTCAACACCGAGGCCGGTCTGGCCGTGGCGATCCCTGCGGTGCTGGTGCTCTACTTTGCGCACCGGCTGATGCAGAAGGGGCTGCAGGACCTGATCCTGATCGAGAACCGTGCAAGGGGGGGCTGCTGACCATGGCACGCAGGCACGGATCAGGCCGGCACTACGAGAGCGTGCATGTCGACGTCGTTCCGATGGTCGACTGCATGCTCGTGCTCGTGATCTTCCTGATGGTGAGCAGCGTGTTCGTCGCCGCGCCCGGCGTGGAGGTGGAGCGGCCCGACGTGAGCGGCGGCGAGGTCGCCGACCGGAACTTCCTGCTGCTCGCGATCACCGCCGACGACCGCATCTATTTCGACGGGCAGGAGATCCAGCTCGAGCAGGTCGCGCCGCTGGTGAAGCAGGCGGCGTTCAGCCAGGACCAGGCGTTGATCATCCAGGCCGACAAGCGCACCAGCCACGGGATGTTCGCGCGGGTCTACGCCGAGGGGAAGAAGGCGGGCATCCCCAACGTGCAGTTCGCCACCGCGCGTTCCGAGCAGCCCTGACCGCCATGCACCGCGAACCCCCAGCCCCGCTGCCCGAGGTGTTTCCGCCGGCCACCCGCGCGGCGCAGGTGCTCGGCGCGTTGGGCGGGCTCGCCTGCGCGGGGCTGATCTTCGGGGTGCTGTCGTTGTCGCGCACGGCCGATGAGGGCGGACCGGCGCCGGAGGTCTATGCCGCGCGGCAGGTCGTGCTGCCGGTCGACGTGCCGCCGCCCTCGAGCGCGCCGCAGCCGATGAACGTCGCGGCGTTCGCCAGCCCGATCCAGCTGGAGATCGCGGCGACCGTGAGCCCGGTGCATATCCAGGTTCCCGATGTGCCGCTGCTCGCCGGGGAGCAGCTGCCGCCGGTCGCGCGGCCGACGGTGGCGGCGCGGTTCGACCTGACGCGCTCGGCGGTGCGGCCGGTGCAGGATGGCGGTGAGGCCGAGACCCGCCGGATCTTCGACCGCAGCGAGGTCGACCAGCGGCCGATGGTGTTGCAGCGGGTCCAGCCGCCGATCAGCTTCGTGAAGGTGCGCAACATGGCCACGCCGCGCACCACCATGCTGCTCGTGGTCAATGCCGACGGCACGGTGGGCGAGGTCCGCCTGCTGGCCAGCTCGCAGGACCGGGACTTCGACCAGATCATGATGGCGACGATCCGCGAGTGGCGTTTCAGCCCGGCCGTCCGCAAGGGGCGCAAGGTCCGCTGCTGGGTTGAGCAGGCGGTCACCGTGCGCGTCGACCAAGGTTCCCGTTTTGAAGCCTTCTGATACCATGCGCGTCCTCTCCCATCTGTTGCCGGTGTGCCTCGTCGGATTGCTGCTCCTCCCCTGCGAGGGGTTGGCGAAGCGGCCGGCCTCGAAGGCCGAGCTCGACCGGATCATCAACCAGTCCGCGAGCTTCCTGAAGAACCGCGAGCCGGAGCTGACCGCGGGCGAGTATGCGCTCTACGAGAAGGTCGTGGCGATGCTGGCGATCCAGCCCGAGTTCGCGATGCAGCTGCTGCAGGGGATGATGTCGGGCAAGGAGCGCCCCAGCCCCGCCTTCGAGTTCGTGCTCGGCAACGCCCAGTACAACGCCGGCCGCCGCGACCTCGCCGAGACGCACTATCGCCGCGCCGTCGAGCAGTTTCCCGACTACCTGCGTGCCTGGGCGAACCTCGGCGTCGTCTGCTATGGTGCCGAGCGCTACGACCAGGCGGTGGCGAGCTTCCGGCGCGCGGTGGAACTGGGTGACTCCACGTCCGACACGCTCGGCCTGCTGGCCTTCTCCCTGCAACGGGCCGGCAACAGTGTCGCTGCCGAGATGGCCTACCTGCGCGCCCTGACCGCCGCCCCCGACAACCCCGACTGGCTCGACGGGTTGTGCGGCCTCTACATCGAGTCCAAGCAGTACGTGCGCGCCGAGGCGCTGGTGCGGCAGCTCGTGAAGCTGGAGCCGAACGAGCCCCGGCACTGGCAGCACTACGCCGGGCTGTTGATCGCGCAGGAACGGCGGATGGAGGCGGTCGTCGTGCTCGAGTCCGCCCGGGCGTTGCAGCTGGCCAGCGACGAGATGCTGCTGCAGCTGGGCGACCTCTACGCCCAACAGAAGTTCAATCCCGAGGCGCTGGCCGTCTATCGCGAGGCGATGAAACGCGTGCCCGATGCCGGGGCCAAGCGCCTCATCACGCTGGCGCAGATTCTCACCGATGACGGGCAGACGGGCGCGGCGGCCGAGCTGCTGGCGTCGATCGAGAAGGCGGTGCCCGGCGAGCTGCGCGTCACGTATCTGCAGGCCCGGGCGGAACTGGCGGTCCGGCGCCAGGACTGGCCGGGGGCGCAGCGCGATCTCGAGGCGGCGCTGGTGCTGCAACCGCTCCACGGGCCGCTGCTGCTCCGCCTCGGCCAGGTGCGGAAATCGGCCGGTGCGGCCATCGCCGCGGAGCAGGCCTTCGCCGCCGCGGTCCGCCGGCCGGAGAGCGCCTACCAGGCGCACCTCGAGCTGGCCGACCTCGCGCTGCGGGCGCGGCACTTCCGCCCCTGTGCGGACCATCTGGAGCAGGCGCTCGAGATCCAGCGTTCGCCCGCGATCCAGCAATTCCTCGCGAAGGTCAAAGCCCTTGCCATTTCCGATGAAAACACCGTTCCGAACTGAAGCCGCCCGGCGGCCTTCCGGCACCCGTCTGCCTTTCTCCGCACTCTTCACGCTGGCGTTGCTCGCCGCCCCGCTTGCGGCCGAGCCGACGGAGGCGCCGAAGGATCATGCGCTCTTCCTCGGCACCAGTCTCATGATCGAGAACAGCGGCCGCTACCTCGAGCTGGTGGGCGCGACCGACTCCAGCGTGACCGTCCTCGCCGACGGCGCGCCCCGCGACCTCCCGCGCAAGGCGGTCGACGCCGTGCGCATCGAACCGGCCCTGAAGCTCAGCAGCATCGTCGCGCGGATCGACAACCTGAAGTCCACCACCGTGAAGGCCGATGTCCGCGGCGACCGCTGGGCCGCGGACCGGATGCAGATCCTCATGGACAGCATGGCCGCCCAGAACACGGACATGATGGACCACGCGCAGCGGCGCTTGGAAAACGCCGAAGCGGTTGCGACCGTGGCCACCGGCTTCGGAAAGATGTCCGCGGATGCCGAACTCGCGATTGCCAGCGCCAACTACGCCAAGCTCGTGAACACGAACGCCAAGATCGCGCAGTCCGTCGGCAGCTTCGTGCCCAGCGACGGCACCGTGACCGCCGTGGAGGTGGAGTGCGAGCTGTCCTCGCCCCGCGCGGCGCGCAACGCCTACGCGCTGCTGGTCACCGAATACCGGATGAGCTCCCGGGAGAAGCCGCAGTACAAGGTGCATGTCCAGGCGCTCCGCCGGCTCGGGCCGAAGCCCGAGCGCGTGACGCTGCTGCAGTCCGGGCTTCCGGCCGGCTTCGGTCTCGGCCGGGTGGATGTGCACGTCTATGCCGACGGCCAGGAGCTCGCCACGAACCTCTCCGAGCAGCGGGTCGACCTCACCGCCGACGATGCGCTCCGCTACCTCGTGCTCTGCTATGTGGCCGGCCATGCGAAGGACACGCTCCCGGCCGCGCCGCTGAAGATCGCGGTGCCCGCCGAGTTCAAGCAGCAGGTTCAGCCGGCCGAGCTCGACCGCACGCTCTACGTCACCGTGGGGGCCGACGGTGCGGTGCGGGATCTCTCCCTTGCCCCCGATCGCGTGGTCGCCCCCGATTTCGCCGTGGCCGCCGCTGTCCGGAAATTCCGCTACAATCCGGCGCTCAAGGAGGGCAAGCCGGTCGAGAGCGTCGTGCCGCTGAAGCTGGCCGACTACGTCCGCTGATTTCTCAGGGTAGGCAGGTGGTCCCTCGAGGGAGGGAAATGGGAAGGGTTGCCCCGGCTGCAGGGCCGGGGCAACCTAACCCCCGACCATGCGCATTCCCCTGTTGCTTGTCTCCGCGCTCGCGGCGCTCTGTGTCTCCGCGCAGCCGGCACCCCAGAACGCGGCCCCGTCGCTCCCCGCGGCGTCCGCCGCCGTCGAGACCGCGCTCGCGCGGCCCGATCTCGCCGCCTACCGCGGCTGGCTGAAGTTCCTCCGCTTCGAGGCCGAGACGGCCGTCGCCCGCGCCGGGGCCGACAGCGCCGCCGCCCGCGAGAAGATCGTCCGCCTCGACGACTGGACGAAGCGCATCGCCGCCGATCCGCAGCTGCTCGGCAAGCTGCGCGGCGTGCAGGAGTGGGCCTACGAGTCGCCGGCCGACGGCTCGGGCCAGCCGTTCAAGATCATCATCCCGACCGACTACGATCCCGCGCACCCCGCGCCGCTCGCGGTCTACATGCACGGCTACACCGGCGACCACCTCAACCACTCCGCCGGCTTCCACGACCACCCCGGCTTCTTCGAGGTCGCCGTGCTCGGGCGCGCCCGCGGCGGCTGGTACGTGGGCCTCTCGCAGGCCGACGTGCTCGACGTCCTCGACTACCTCACGGCGCACTGGCGCATCGACCCGGACCGGGTCCGGCTCAGCGGCGGGAGCATGGGCGGCGGCGCGACCTTCAAGCTCGGCGCGCGTTTCCCGCACCGCTTCGCCTCCGGGCAGATCACCTGCGGCTACGTGCAGCAGGAGCCGATCGGCAACCTTCTCACGTTCCCCATCTACGCCACCCACAGCGACGACGATCCGGTCGTGCCGATCATCGTCGCGCGCGGCCCGCTCGCCGAGCTCCGCCGCCGCGGCGGCCGGGTGATCTTCGACGAGACCACCGGCTACGGTCACGCCGTCTGGGACTACGCCGCCGGCAACGCCCGCTCCGCCGCCTGGGTGGAGCAGCAGGCGCGCCCCGACTCGCGCACCGTGCGGCACCTCGACTTCACCGCCCACGATGGCGCCGCCCGGCGCTGCTGGTGGGCCGAGGTCGCCGAGTGGGGCCCGCAGGCGCGGCCCGCGCGATTCGTCGCCGCGGCCGGCGCGGGCAACACGCTCCACGTCGAACTCGACAACGTCGCCCGCCTGCGGGTCCGCGTGGCCGATTCGCCCTTCGACCCCGCGCAGCCGTTGCGCATCTCCGTCAACGGGGCCGTGCCCTACGAACTCGCCGCGCCGCTGCCCGCCGAGGTGCTCGTCGCCGCGCCCGGATCGGCCGCCGACCCCGCGCCGGCCCCGGTGCGCC
>JAEXPG010000327.1 GCA_023447015.1 Verrucomicrobiota bacterium | reverse complement strand
GAGCGGCTTGCCGGTGGCGGTGGGAGTGAAGGGAGCAGGAGTTTTTTCAGACACGGCGGGCCAAGGAGTACGCGACCCGGCGTCGGCTTCAACCCGAAGTTTCGCGGGGTGGCGGCCAGCCTGATCCTCACGCTTCGCCGGCGGGGGTAAACGGGTGGTGCCTGCTGCAGGCCACCGCGCTGAGGTGGCCCGGCCGAAGAGCCGGGTCGACGCCCCGGACTACAGGAACTGGCGCATGTCTAGTACCTCGTGCGGCTTCGGGTCTGCCAGCCGGGAACGCCTATCCCGGTCCGGCAGCTGGACGATGGTGCGTCCGCTCAGGGCGCCGGAGGCTGGACCGCGGCGCGGTCCGGCTACGGGGCATGGCGGGCGTAAAGGCCGCCCCACCATCGAAGGGGCGGCGCCGAGCAGGAGAGCAATGGCGTTGGGATGAACCGCGATGCGGTCCAGCCATGACAGAGGCGGAAGCCGGCCTCGGCGCGGCCGGCTACAGTTCAGGGCTTCACCACCAGCGGCTGGCCGGCTTTCAGCGCGACGGTGCGGACCTCCGTCGGCGACAGACGCACCTGCTGCGTCCCGTCGCGATCGGCGGTGAGCGTGGCGGCGGCGAGTTTCCCGGCGCTCCACTGGAGATCCACCGTAACCCCTCCGCGGGCGCGCAGTCCGGTCACACGGCCCTCGGGCCAGGCGGGCGGCAGCGCGGGCAGGAGGTGGAGTTCGCCACTCTGGCTCTGCAGCAACATCTCAAGGATGCCGGCGGTGCCGCCGAAGTTGCCGTCGATCTGGAACGGCGGGTGGGCGTCGAAGAGGTTCGTGTAGGTGCGGTCCGGGCTGAGCAGGAGTTTGAGCAGGTCGTAGGCGCGCTCGCCGTCCTGCAGGCGGGCCCAGAAATTGATCTTCCAGGCGAGGCTCCAGCCGGTGGCGACGTCGCCGCGCAGCGCGAGGGTCTTGCGGGCGGCGGCGGCGAGCTCCGGCGTGGCCAGCGGCGAGATCTCGTTGCTCGGGTGCAGCGCGAAGAGGTGCGAGATGTGGCGGTGGTTCTGCTCCGGGGCCTCGAGGTCCCAGTCCGCCATCCACTCCTGAAGCTGGCCGCCCTTGCCGATCTGCAGCGGCGGCAGGCGGTCGCGGGCCTTCGCGACCTCGGCGCGCCACGCGGGATCGACGCCCAGCGTCTCCGAAGCCCGGATGCAGCGGTCGAAGAGGGCGCGCAGGATCGAGTTGTCCATCGTCGGCCCGGCACAGAGGGCGATCTCGTCGTGGTGGGCGTTCTCGGGTGAGAGCGAGGGGCTGGTGACCAGCCAGCGGTGCGTCGGCTCCTCGACCAGGGAATCGAGGAAGAACTGCGCGGCGCCCTTCAGCGTCGGATAGATCCGCTCGAGCGTGGCGCGGTCGCCGCCGAACTCGTAGCGATCCCAGAGGTGGAGGCAGAGCCAGGCGCCGCCCATCGGCCACAGGCCCCAGCGGGTGCCGTCGATCGGGGCGGTGGCGCGCCAGAGGTCGGTGTTGTGATGGGCCACCCAACCGCGGGCGCCGTACATGTTCTTCGCCGTGAGGGCTCCGCTCGCGGCAAGTTCCTCGACCATCCGCACGAGCGGCTCGGTGCATTCGCCGAGATTGGCCGGCTCGGCGGGCCAGTAGTTCATCTCGGTGTTGATGTTGATCGTGTACTTGCTGCCCCAGGGCGGGTTCACCTGGTCGTTCCACAGGCCCTGGAGATTCGCGGGCTGGCCGCCGGCGCGCGACGAGGCGAGCAGAAGGTAGCGGGCGTACTGCACATAGAGCGCAGCCAGCGCGGGATCCTCGCCGCGCGCGAAACGGGCGACGCGCTCGTCGGTCGGGCGGCGCTCCGCCTGCGCATCCCCCTGCGGACCGAGCTCGATGCCGAGACGGCGGAACAACGGCTGGTAGTCGGCGACGTGGTCGCGCAAGAGCGCGGCGTAGCCCTTGGCCACGGCGCGGTCGAGCGTGGCGGCGACGAGCTGCTTCGGCTTGGCGGTGAGATCCTGCCAGCTGCGGAAATTGGTGGCAGCGGAGAAGACCAGCGTGAGCGAGTCGGCACCGCGGACGCTGACGCTCTCCTGTCCTGGCATGACGCGCCCGCCTTCCGGCAGGATGCGAACCGCGGCCTCGAACTGGAGCGCACCCTTGATGTCCCCGAAGTCGCGGTTGCGCCCACGGAAGCCGATTTCGTTGGTCTGGTGCCATTTCTCGACCCCCGGTTGCCACGACTGGGCGCCCTTCTGCTGCGAGGCGACAGAAAGCACGACGGTGAGCGCACCGGGCTTGTCGGCGGTGAGGCGGACGACGATCACCTGATCGACGGCGCTGGCGAAGACCTCGCGCGCGAAGTGCACGCCGCCGGCGGTGTAGGTGACGCGGGTGACCGCGGTGTCGAGATCAAGCTCGCGCCGGTAGTCGGCGACGTTCTCGTGGCCGGGAAAATCGAGAAACAGATCCCCGAGCGCCTGATACGCGGCCTGCGTCATCGGCCTCCCCATCATCTTCGCCTGCGCGAGGGCGTCGGCCTCGGCGTAGCGGCCGGCGAAGAGCAGGCGGCGCACCTCGGGCAACGCCGCCAGCGCCTCGGGACTGTCGGCCCGGTACGGGCCGCCCGACCAGAGCGTGGCCTCGTTGAGCACGAGCCGCTCGCGGGCGGTGCCGCCGAGGACGAGGGCGCCGAGCCGGCCGTTGCCGACGGGCAGCGCCTCGGTGATCGCCTCGCGGCCGGGTTGGTCGTACCAGAGCGTCGGCTCGGCGAGCAGCGAACCGGAGACGGAGAGGAGGAGCACGGAGGAGAGCAGGCGGAGCAGGGGCGGCATGGTGGCAAGGGTGGCCGCGCGCGGCACGCAACGCGGCGCCCCATGCAGCGCCGCCACCCGCACCGGGTCAAGAGCCGGTCGGGCCGTCCAACGTGCGGCAGGACCGGTCGTCCGCGCTGGCGACCGGGGGCTTCTTCCCGTTTGCCTCCGCCCGGCGGAGTTGCACGCTCGCGACCATGCTTTCGCTCCGCACGATCCTCGCCTCGATACTCCTCGTCGCCGGCCTGCTGACCGCCGGCTGCAGCCACGCCAGCAAAGCCCCCCGCCACACCGGGCCCGGCATCGGCGGCACGGTGATCTACATCACCAACGCCACCCTGCCCGACGGCGCCACGATCGAGGTGCGGCTCGTCGAACTCAATCGCGAGGGCCGCGTCGACCGCGTCGTCGCCGCCGAGACCTTTCCGAAACCGCCGTCCATGCCGCTGGAGTTCTGGCTACCCTACCAGCCGGGGCTGATCGTCAGCCGCCTCAGCTACGGCATCGAGGCGCAGATCATGGGCAAAGGCCGGGTCCTGTTCGCGACCACCCGCCCGATCCCGGTGCTCACCAAGGGCAACCCCGAGCACGATGTCGAAGTCGTGGTCGCGCCGGTGAAATAGCGCCGGAGCCGACCACAGACCGTCGCAGCAGAAGAGCGGTCCGGGATGATCCCGGGCCGCTCTTCTGTTTTCCGGCCGGGGCGAACGCCGCCGGGCCGGAAAAAAGCCTCACGTCACTTCAGGAACGACGGCAGCTTCTCGTTGGCGATCGTCTGCTCGAAGGACTCGCGGGCGTTCACCAGCTCGAAGCTGGAACCCTGCACCATGACCTCGGCGGCGAGCGGACGGGAGTTGTAGCGGCTGGCCATCGCGAAGCCGTAGGCCCCGGCGCTCATGAACGCCAGCAACTCTCCCTCGCCCACCTGCTGCAGCGTGCGGTCCTTGGCGAAGCAGTCACCGCTCTCGCAGATCGGGCCGACGATGTCGGCGGTGAGCGCGGGGCGGGCGGCGTCGCGCGCGAGCGGCACGATCTCGTGGTACGCCTCGTACATCGCCGGACGGACGAGATCATTGAAGCCGGCGTCGACGATCAGGAAATTCCGTCCGTGCCCACGCTTCAGATACTCGACCCGCGTCAGCAGCACGCCCGCGTTGCCGACCATGAAGCGCCCCGGCTCGAGAAGGATCTTCAGCCCGAGCCCCCGCAACGCGGGCGCGAGCGTGGCCCCGTAGAGTTCCGGCGTGAGGGGGCGCTCCACGGCGGGCTTCGCGTCCCACCAGGCCTGCGCGCCGCTGGCGAGCGCGTCCTGGTAGACCACGCCGATGCCGCCCCCGAGGCTGAAATACTGGATGCCGTAGCGGTCGCGCAGCTGGGCGGCAAACGGCACGACCTTCTCCACCGCGGCGGCGAACGGCGCCACGGTGGTGATCTGGGAACCGAGGTGGATCTGCACGCCGCGGATCTCGACGTTCTTGAAGCGTGCCGCGGCCTCGTAGGCCTGCGCGGCGAACTGCAGCGGCACCCCGAACTTGTTCTCGCTCCGACCCGTCGTGATCTTCGCGTGCGTGCCGGCATCGACGTCGGGATTGACGCGGATGGCGATCGGGGCCTTCCGCCCCATCAGTCCCGCCACGTGGTTGATGCGCGCCAACTCGGGCTCGCTCTCGACGTGGAAACCGTAGATCCCCGCCTCAAGCGCGAGCCGGATCTCGGCCTCGGTCTTGCCCACACCGGCGAACACGCTGCCCTTGGTGTCGCAGCCGGCCGCCAGCACGCGGCGCAGTTCGCCTCCGCTCACCAGATCGAAACCCGCACCGAGCCGGCCGAACCGTCGCAGCACCGCGAGGCTCGAGTTGGCCTTCATCGCGTAGCACAGGCGCACATCCAGCCCGGGGAGCGCGCCGAGCAGCCGGCGGTAGTTGGCCTCCATCGTGCCGGCGCTGTAGACGTAGGTGGGAGTGCCGTGGAGCCGCGCGATCGCCGCGAGGTCGACGGACTCGCAATGGAGGGCATTGCCGACGTAATGGAACTGGTGCATCGCGTTTTTGAAAAGCGGGTTAAGAGGGTATCTCCTCAGAAGTTTAACCTTGAGAAACGGCCCAGAAGGACGAAATCAGAAGGGCAATGATTCGTTGGCTGTCAATTGTGCTGCACCGCCCCGCCTTCCGCGCCGACCCGCGGTTGCACGGCCGCGGCCGCGACACGCGCACGCAGAACAGCCAGTTTCTGAGTTTCCTCCACGGCAGCGGTTTCCGCCGGGTCAATCCCGACCATTACGAGCGCGCGATGCGCCGCCGCCGCGTGGTGATGGCGGTCTTCACTTGGGCATGCGTGGCCGGATTCGCCTGGGTCGTGATCGAGAGCGCGCAGGCGCTTTCGATGTTCTGAACCGGCTGGAGTACCACGCCGCCGAGACGGACGGAACCGTTCGTCCCCCGATCGGTCGCAAGCGGAACCCGAAACCACCGCTCGCCCAACCGTGTTTGCCAGCGGCCGGGGCCGCCCGATACTCCGCCCAATGAAGCACACCCTCGCCCTGTCGGCGCTCCTCGTCGTCGCCCCGCTGCCGCTCATCGCCGACACCGCCGAGTCCGGAGCGCAGCAGGCGTTGCGGGCCAAGCTGCCGGACTACTCGCCCGAGGAACACGCCCGCGCCGTGGCCGAGGAGGAAGCCCGCGCCAAAGCCCAGGCGGAGGCGAAAGCGGCCGGCGAGGCCGACCCCGATCTGGTGGTCCTCCCGCCCATGACCGTGATGGAGAAGGCGCTGCTGGAGATGACGGAGGAGTCGCTCTACCGCAAAGGCGCCTACGACAAGGAGCTCGAAAAACGCGAGCTCTCGGAGTTCGACCGGAGCTTTCTCAACCGGGTCACCGTCCCGATCCTCGGGATCAGCAACCGGACCCGGGCCCGCGAGGCCTACCTCGCCCGCAAGAACGCCGAACTTCAGGACAAGATGGCCCGCCTCAACCGCATGGTGGCGCAGCTCGACGAGCGCGAGTCCCGCGAATTCCGCGAGGTGCTCCGCGACACCTCGCTGGACAACAGCAACACCACCAAGGACGCCGCACGCTCCCGCAGCGCCAAGGGCGGCGCCGGCGGCCGCGCGTCGCAGTAGGCGACCGCGCAATGCCCAGCAACGGGCTTGACCCTCCCGGCAATCGCCGCTGCCCTTCCCTCGCCTCAACACGGCCTTTGCGGGCGTAGTTCAGTGGTAGAACGCCAGCCTTCCAAGCTGGCTGCGAGGGTTCGATTCCCTCCGCCCGCACCATTCCTCAGGAGTGGACTATGGCTCTAGAACCGGATTGCAGGAGGCAGATCCCGGCGCACCGCGCCTCCGCGCCGTCAGGAGCACCCCCCACGGGGGTCTCGGCCGGTGCCACTCGCCCGGGCGGCGATCCATCCCCGCAAAACTCCCCAGCTCCGCGCTCGGCCGCCGAGCCATCGGACGAGGCGCGCAATAAGGGTGTTCGCCCTCTGGCCGGGACGGCGTTCGCGGCGTACAGTGGCGGCGTCAGGCATGATCTCCCCCGTTTCCTTCCAAAGTTCACCCGATGCCTTCGCCATCGCGCAGGAGGGGATGCGACGCGGACTCGCCCGGTTCAGCCAGGCGGCGGCGGATGTCGTGCAGAACGACGCCACGCCGGAAAACATGGTGGGCCTGATCGAGGGACAACGCGTCTACGAGATGAACGCGAAGGTGCTGCGCACCGCCGACGAGATGCTCGGCACGCTGCTCAACGTCTTCGCCTAGCGTGCCCAACCCGCGCGGCACCGCCCCGCCGCCCTACTGTTAGCGCTTCCCCGCTTATGTTCGGCGGCCAAAGCGGCATTTCCTACCGCACCAGCAGCCGGCCTCCGCCGGTCCACTGCCCAACAGCCAATTACACCATGACCCCAACCATCCCCTCCCTCGTCCGAGTCGGCGGCCTCGTCGCCGCCTGCCTCGCCGCCTCCTCGGTCCTCGCCGACTGGCGCAGCGATTCCGACGCCCGCATCGAAAAGATCCGCAAGGGCGACTTCGCCCTCCAGCTCACCGACGCCGCGGGCAAACCGCTCCCGGCCGCAAAGGTCGAATACAGCCTCGCCCGCCACGACTTCCTCTTCGGCACCGCCATCGCCTACCGGCCGTTCACCGACCGGACCGCCAAAGGCGAGGCCTACCGCCGCTACATCCTCGAGAACTTCAGCGCCCTCGTCTGCGAGAACGAGATGAAGGGCTACTTCACCGACGTCGAGCAGGGCAAAACCAACTACGCCCCGGCCGACGCGCTGCTCGCCTTCGCCGAACAGCACCACCTGCGCATGCGCGGCCACTGCCTCTTCTGGGAAAAGGCCGAGCACACCCAGGCTTGGGTCAAGGCGCTCAACGACGCCGACCTCGCCCGCGCCATCGACGCCCGCCTCCACGCCGCGGTCGGCCGCTACGCCGGCCGCCTCGTGAGCTGGGATGTGAACAACGAGCAACTCGACGGCTCCACCTATCTCGATCGCATCGGCCGCGCCGGCATCGCGCGCATGCACCAGCAGGTCGCCGCGCTCGACCCGAAGGCGCTGCCCTTCGTCAACGAGTACGGCATCCTCGGCAACGCCGAGAAGACCGAGCGCTACATCGCCCTCATCAAGGAGCTCCAGTCGCTCGGCGCCCCGATCGGCGGCATCGGCGTGCAATCCCACGATCTCGACCGCCTCATCCCGGAGGCCATCTCCGATCGCAGCACCGACCAGCGGCCCGAGTGGCTGCTCCAATCGCCGCTCAGCCCCGAGCAGTTCATCGCGACCCTCGACCGCCTGCACGATGCCACCGGCCTGCCCATCCATCTCACCGAAGCCAGCGCCAAACTGCCCGATCCCGCCAAACGTGCCGACGCCCTCGAGATCCTCTTCCGCGTCGGCTTCGGCCATCCCGCCGTCGGAGCCGTCATGCTCTGGGGCTTCCAGGCCGACGCCCACTGGATGGGGCCCGACGCCGCGCTCGTCGCCGCCGACGGCACCCCCACCGAAGCCGGCCGCCGCGTGTCGCACCTTCTCCGCGAAGCCTGGACCACCCGCGGCAGCGCCACGGCCGACGCCGCGGGCCAGCTCGGCTTCCGCGGTTTCTACGGCATCTACCGCCTGAAGATCACCCTGCCCGACGGCCGGGTCGTCGAGAAGGACGTGGACCTCGACAAGGCCAACGCCGCCGGCGTCCAACGCGTGAGCCTCTGAGCCGGGACGGCGCTCCGGGCACGGGCGTATCCACGCCGCTCGCCCAACACGCCCATGGCGGGGCCCATTCCGGGCTCCGCCTTTTTTCGGCCCACTACTCCGGCCGGCGCCCCCACCGCGCGGCCAGCGCCCCGCAGATCAGCAGCTGCATCGGGTGGTAGATCAGGATGGGCAGCAGGATGAAGCTCAGCCCGGGGTGCCCGGCGAAGATCAGCTGCGCCATCGGCACACCCGACGCCAGGGTCTTCTTCGATCCGCAGAACACCGCGGTGATCCGGTCCTCCAGCGGAAACCGGCACGCGCGGCCCAGCAGGTTCGTCACCACAATCAGGATCCAGAAGAGAACCAGGCAGCCGCCCAGCGTCGCGGCCACCAAGCCCGCGCCGCGACCCGCCCAGACACCCCAGACCACCGAGTCGCAGAACGAGGTGTAGACCAGCAGCAGGATCGTGCCCCGGTCCACCCGGCTCACCAGCTTCCGGTGCCGCCCCACCCACTCGGCCAGCCACGGCCGCGCCAGCTGCCCGACGACCAGCGGAACGATCAACCAGCAGACCAGATCGAGGATGACCTCGCCCACCGGCATGGGCTGACCCGCGGAGTGCAACCGCCAGCTGATCCACAGCGGAGTGAGAAACACTCCGAGCAACCCCGAGAGCGTCGCGTTGAAGACGGCCGCCGAGACGTTGCCGCGAGCCACGACCGTCATCGCCACCGACGACGACACCGTCGACGGCAGCGCGCAGAGGTAGAAGAACCCCAGCCGCAAGTCCTCCGGCACCCACTTTCCGGCCACCGCGAGCAGGCCTAGGCCCAACAGCGGGAACACCAGATAGGTGCACGCCTGCACCACCAGATGCAGCGGCCACCGTAGCGTTCCCGCCTTCAGCGCCGCAAACGGCAAGCCGGCGCCGTGCAGGAAGAAGATCAGCGCCACCCCGAGCTTGTTGAGGAGCTCCGGCTGCAGCCAGCCGCCATGCGCCCCCGGCCCGGGAAACGCGAAGGCCAGGCCGACGGCGGCCATCATCCCCAACAGAAACCAATCGAGCTTCAGGCGCATGCGGGCGACGAGTGTGGAGCCGGCACCTCCTCCGGCAAGCGCGGCACCGCGCCCGCCGGCGCCTCCACGCGGCACGGGTTTTCCCTGTTCAACCGCCATGGTTCGCCGTTCCCTGTCGGAGGTCCATGAACCTGCTGCTCTTCACCCGCGCCGAACTTGACCACGCGCTGCCCACCGCCGATCCCCGCGCGCAGCATCTGCGCTCCGTCCTGCGCCGCGCCGTGGGCGAGGAGTTCGACCTTGGCGTGCTCGACGGCCCGCGCGGCAAGGGTCGCGTCACCGCCCTTCCGGCCGACGGCTCGGTTTCCTTCTCCGTCGCGCTCGGCGCCGAGCCGCCGCCGCTGCCCCCCTTGCAGCTCATCATCGGGCTGCCGCGCCCGCAGACCGCCCGCAAGATCCTCCAGGAATGCACTGCGCTCGGTGTCGGCGCCCTGCACTTCGTCGCCACCGGGCGCGCCGACCGGAGCTACGCCCAGAGCACCCTCTGGTCCTCAGGCGAATGGCGCGAGCACCTCATCGAGGGCGCGCAGCAGGCGTTCTGCACCCGCCTGCCCGCCGTCACCTCGGACCGTCCACTCGCCTCCGCGCTTGCCGACCTGCCGCCGGAAGCGCTCCGCCTCGCCCTCGACAACTACGAGGCCGCCACCGGCCTCGCCGAGGTCGCCCTTCCGTCACGCTCGCCATCTGCCGTGCTCGCCCTCGGCCCCGAACGCGGTTGGGACCAGTCCGACCGCGCCGCCCTACGCGCCGCCGGCTTCACGCTCGTGCATCTCGGCCCGCGTGTCCTCCGCGTGGAGACCGCCTGCGTCGCCGCTACTGCCATCCTCAAGGCCCGGCTGGGCTGGCTGAGCACGCCCTAGCCGCACGGCGACCCCACCCGTCAGACACCTTTGGTTCACGCCCGGTGACACACCCGGGGCTGAACCTGTCTCCGCCACTCGCCCCCCGCCACAGCGGCGCGTTCACAACGCCGCGATCGCCGCCGGCGGCACGTAGGTCTTGCGCGCATCGCGCACGCGGTCGTGGTTGGCCGCGGCCCATTCCACCAGCGGATCGATCCGCTTCAGCAACGAACGGCCGAGCGGCGTAAGCGCGTACTCGACCTTCGGTGGCACCGCGGGGTGGACCGTGCGTCTCACGTAACCGTCGCGCTCGAGCCCACGGAGCGTCTGCGCGAGCATCCGCGGCGAGATGTCGCCGATGGCACGCTTGAGTTCCGTGAACCGCAGCGTACCGCCCTGCAGCGTCGTGAGCGCCAGAAGGCTCCAGCGATCGCCCACGCAGTCGAGCACATCGCGGATCGGACAGCGCTCGGACAGCGGCAGTTCGGGTCGGGGGGAGGAAGAATTCGCGCTCATGACGGACCAAGTACGGAAGACAGTTACCACGTGGTAACCAGGTTACTTTCGGCACCCCTCTTGGAGGGATGCCGGATTATTGGTACTCTTTCGGAACCAGGAGCCAATCCTGAACCACAACACATCACCAGACACCATGATCGCCATCACCGGAGCCACCGGCCAGCTCGGCCGCCTCACCCTCGGATCCCTTCTCGCCGCCGGCGTGCCGGCCGCGTCCATCGCCGCCCTCGGGCGCGACCCCGCCAAAGCCGCCCCCCTCGCCGCCCGCGGCCTCGGGGTCCGCACCGCCGACTACGACCAACCCCACACGATCGAGGCTGCGCTCGACGGCGTCGAGAAGCTGCTGCTGATCTCCTCCAACGAGATCGGCCGGCGCTTCACCCAGCACCGCAACGTGATCGACGCCGCCCGCCACCGGCGCGTGCAACTGGTCATCTACACCAGCCTGCTCCATGCCGACACCTCGCCGCTCAGTCTCGCTTCCGAGCACCGCGAAACCGAGCGGTTCTTGGAAGCCTCCGGTCTGCCCTTCGTGGTCCTGCGCAACGGCTGGTACACCGAGAACTACACCGCTTCGATCCCCGCGGCGCTCCGCCTCGGCGCCTTCTATGGCAGCGCGGGCGAAGGACGGATCGCCTCCGCCGCCCGTGCCGACTTCGCCGCCGCCGCCGCCATGGCGCTAACCGGCGCCGTCGCCCCCGGCCGCGCGCACGAGCTCGCCGGGGGCCCGGCCAACACCCTGGGAGAGCTCGCCGCCGAGCTCTCGCGCCAGACCGGGATGGCGATCCCGTACCGCGACCTCCCCGAAGCCGACTACCGCGCCGCCCTCCTCAACGCCGGGCTGCCGGGGACGTTGGCCGCCGGCCTGGCAAACTGGGACGTGGGCGCGGCTCAAGGCGGCCTGTTCGACGACAGCCGCCAGCTCAGCCGCCTGATCGGCCGGCCGACAACGACGTTGGCGGAATCGGTGCGCCAAGCCATCGCCGCAAAATCCTGACACCGGCGACGCTCCCGCCGCCGTCCTCAGCTCGTCGCCGGCGGAGCCGCCACCGCGACCCGGCGGTAGAAACACGCCGTGGCTGCGCGCGCATCGCCGCCGCCGAGACGTTTCACGCACTCCCAACCGGGAGCCCCGAGCTGCAGTCCGCCCGGCATCTCGAAGACCACCAGTCCCTCGCGACCGGGCAGAAGCAACCGGTCGAACTGCGCGAAGAACCGCTCCGGCTGCTCGGCAATGATCGCATACGGGGGATCAGCGAAGATCAGCCCGGCCTTCGCGCCGTCGGCCGGCGTCCAGGTGAGCGCGTCAGCCTTGCTCACCGAGCAGGCGCGCGCGTCGGCCTGCAGGCTCTTCGCGACCGCCGCGAGGTTCGTGCGCAGGCACTCCAGCGCCTCGCGCCCCTGCTCCACAAACGTCCCGCCGCCGGCACCGCGGCTCCATGCCTCGAGACCGTACGAACCGCTGCCGGCAAAGAGGTCGACGAAGCGCGCGTGGACCACGAGGGCCCCGAGACTGGAGAAGACCGACTGCCGCAACCGGTCCATGGCCGGACGGGTCGCGTCGCCTTTCGGGACGCGCAACGGGATGCCGCGAGCATTGCCACCGGTGATGCGCATGCCCGAGCCAAACCCGCCCCGCCCCCGCGGCGCAAGCTCGCCGTCCACCGGGCGCCCGGGCGACACCGGTCCGGCACACGCGGTCCGCAACCGGTTTTCACCTACAATTCGCGATTCGCGCGCCCCAAGGGCGCTCCGCACCGGGCTGACCTCGCGGTGGATCGCGTTGGCGAGCGTGCTCGTGCTCGGCGAACTCATGATCGCCCAGCCGCTCACGAGCGCGCCGCATCTGCCCGTTCTCATGCTGGGCGGGGTCGGCGGCAGCCAAGAGGAAGGCCCCCAGGCAGCCGGCGTCCCGTCCAGCCGCCGTTCCGGACCGCTCGACCACCACGCACGACCATTGCCTTCTTGTAATCAACAACGCGATTGCGTCTCCGGCCCGGATCGTTAGCCAACTGACAAACCGTTAGGCACCGCCTTCTCCGTCCCGACAACGGAAACGCTTCCAGTGCCACGGTCCTACAAACTAACACGTCCGATGAAACTGCCCGGGCAGAGATGGCTATTGGCACTGCTGTGCCTCGCGGAGCCTGCATTCCTGCAGGCCGCCGACGAGAACCTGTGGCCGTTGCGCACGAGCCGGGAAGTTCCCGCCAGCCGCGAGACCCGTGTCGAGGCACTCGGGCCGCTGTTCTTCGACCACCAGCGCCCCGACCGCCACGATTCCGGCTTCCGGCCGCTCTTCCTGCACCGGGAACTCCCCGCGGAAAACCGCACGCAGGACTACTGCTTCTTCCCCTTCTTCTTCCGGGAAACCCGCGACGGCAACACCCGCTGGAACGTCTTCTCCCTGATCAATTCCGACCGCCGCGCCGGGGAAGGCGTCACCGGCGCCGAGGCGGCCAAGGCCGCCGACTGGCGGGCCTTCGACCTGTGGCCCTTCTATTTCTCGCGGGAAACCGGCGACCCGGCGACGAGCTACCACGCGCTCCTTCCGCTCCACGGCCGGATCCTGCGCCGCTTCGGGAACGACCGCATCGATTTCACCCTCTTCCCCCTCTACAGCCGCTGGCAGAAGGGCGAGCGGGTCGAGACCGACTGGCTGTGGCCCTTCTTCCGTGAGATCCACGGCGGCGGCGAGTCCGGCTTCGCCCTCTGGCCGCTCTACGGCCAACGCGAGAAGGCCGGCGCCGGCGCGGCCCGCTCGCGTTTCGCCCTCTGGCCGGTGTGGCTCGAACGCGATCGCACCGTGGAGGGCGGAGAGGACCGGTTCCGCGCCCTCCTGCCGTTCTACGCCCAGCGCCGCGCCCCCACGCTGCGCGACGACAGCTACCTGATCTTCTTCGGATCCACCCACCAGACCGGAGAGGTCACCTACAACGAGACGCGCCTGCTCTGGCCGCTCTTCGTGCAGGGCCGCGGCTCCGACGGCCGCGTCACCAACCGCTGGGCACCGTTCTACACCCACTCGGTGAAACCCGGTGGCGACGACAAGCGGTGGGTGCTCTGGCCGCTTTTCCGCGAGGAGAACTGGACCGACGCCGGCCTCGCGCAGACGAAGACCCAGTTCCTCTATTTCGTCTACTGGAACCTCGAGCAGCGCGACCCCGCCCGCCCCGCCGCGGCCCACGCCACCAAGACCCACCTCTGGCCGCGCTTCAGCGCCTGGGACCACGGCGCCGGCCGCCGCCAGGTGCAGGCGCTCAGCCCCTTCGAGGTCTTCTACCAGCACGACGACCGCGTCCGCCAGCTGTGGTCGCCGCTCTTCGCGCTCTACCGTCTCGACCGGCGCTCGCCGGAAGCGGTGCGCACATCCTTCCTGTTCGATCTGGTGACCTACCAACGCGAATCCGCCACTTGGCGTTTCGAACTCGGACCGCTCTTCCGCCTCACGCGCGAGGACGCGCGCATCCGCTTCGCCCTGCTACCGGCGTTGTTCGATCGCCACCCGCCCGCTCCCGCCTCCGCCCCGGCCCCCTCCGCCGGCCAACCATGAAACGCATCATTCCCGAAACCTGCGAAGGCATCGGCAGCGCGGTCATCCTCGCCTGGCGCTCCTTCGCCTCCCTGCCCACCGCACCGCGCATCATCAAGCGGGTCGTCGAGCAGGCCTACCTCGGCAGCTACACCTCCCTGCCCATCGTCGCCATCCTCAGCTTCTTCATCGGCGCCGTGCTCGCCCTCCAGGCGGGCATCACCATGGCGGACATCAGCATGCAGGAGATGATCGGCACCCTCGTCGGCGAGTCGATGACCCGCGAGCTCGGTCCCGTGATGGTCGCCATCATCCTCGCCGGCCGCGTGGGCTCCGCCGTCACCGCGGAACTCGCCTCGATGAAGGTCTACCAGGAAGTGGATGCGCTGGTGACGATGAATATCCCGCCCGAGCGCTTCCTCGTCCTCCCCCGCCTGATCGCGGTGCTGCTCTTCATGCCGCTCCTCTCCATGGTCGGCATCGTGATCGGATGGCTCGGCGGCATGATCGTCTGCAAGTACGTCCAGATCATCGACGTGTCCCCCGAGATCTACTTCCGCAGCCTGCGCCAGTACCTCAGCACCACCGACCTCATCCATGGCCTGATCAAGAGCGAGATCTTCGGTTTCGTCGTCATCCTCACCGCCTGCAACACCGGCCTGCGCACCCGCGGCGGACCACGCGAGATCGGCGCCGCCGTCACCCGCTCGGTCGCGCTCGCGCTCATCCTCATCCTGGGGCTCGACTACTTCATCACCCAGGTCCTCGCCGGAGCCGCTGGGGCCCATGATGGCGAAGACCTCGCCCGGTTTGACCGTGAGGTTGATGTCGACG
>JAEXPG010000287.1 GCA_023447015.1 Verrucomicrobiota bacterium | reverse complement strand
GTCGTCCTGCTCGGCGTCGCCTGGCGCTCCGTTTTCTCCCTTCTGATCCACCGGGGAGCCCTGCACGAGAAGCTCCAGCACCGGGTGGTGGTCCTGGGCTGGAACACCGACGCGCTCCATCTCGTGCGCGAGATCACACGGCAGCGCTCGCATCCGTACCAGATCGTCGGTCTCGTGAGCGAGCGGCCGGGCGACGCCCCGGACCCGCGCGAGCGCCTGCCCGCGCTGGTGCTCGGCCATCTCGGCGAACTGGACAATGTCCTGCGGAGCCACCGCATCGACATCCTCATCGCCGCCCACCTCGACTTCCCCGCGCCCCAGATGCAGTCGATCGTGCGCACCTGCGAGAGACAATACGTCGAGCTGAAGGCCATCCCCACCGTCTTCCAGGTCTTCGTCTCCGGCCTTCGCCTGCAGCCGGTCGGCAACGTCCCGGTGCTCGGCGTCGAGGACCTCGCCCTCGCCAAGCTCTTCAACCGCCTGCTCAAGCGCACCTGCGATCTGGTCGGCGCCACGGTCGGGCTGCTCCTCTCGGCCCCGGTGATCGGCGTTCTCGCCTGGCTGATCCGTCGCGAATCCCCGGGTACGGTGTTCTTCGGGCAGGAACGGATCGGCACCGGCCACCGCCCGTTCACGATGTGGAAACTCCGCAGCATGCGCCCGGGCACGGCGTCGCCCGACCACCTCCGCCAGGGTTTCGCCGGCGCCGACCCCCGGCTGCGCATCGGCCGCTTCATGCGCCAATGGAACCTCGATGAACTGCCCCAGTTCTGGAACGTCCTCCGCGGCGAGATGAGCCTGGTGGGACCGCGCCCCGAGCTGCCCTGCCATGTCGAGCGCCTCTCCGAGGAGATCCCGCACTACCTGCCCCGCCATCTGGTGAAGCCCGGCATGACCGGCTGGGCGCAGATCCACGGCCTGCGCGGCCCGGGCAACCTCACCTCCCGCGTCCAGCACGACATCTACTACATCGAGAACTGGTCCCTCTGGCTCGATCTGCAGATCCTGCTCCTGACCTTCCTCCGCTGGCGCAGCCCGGCGGAGTAGGTCCGCCGCCACCCGACGCCGCGTCCGGCGCGCAAACTGCGCCTCCGGCTACCAGGTCACGGACTCGCAGCCGTCCAGCCGTGCCCGCGAACTCGTGCGCGCGGCGCACACCCAGTACGGATGCCCCACCCGACGCAGGACCGGCAGGTCGCCTTCCTCATCCCCATACGCCCGGCTCGCCGCCCAGTCGACCGGCACCTCACCCAGCAGGGCCGCCAGGGCGGCGACCTTCGCCTCACCCCGCAAGGCGGGCTCCGCCAGCCGGCCCGAGAAAGCCGCCCCCGAATACTCGAGGCGCGTCGCCCGCCAAAGCCGCACGCCATGGGCCTCGGCGAACGGCTGCGCCACGAAATCGAACGCGCCGGTCAGCAGCACGATCTCAAACCCCTCCCGCCGACACCGGTCGATCTCGGCCAAGGCCGCGGAACGTACCCGCGGTTCCACGACTTCCGCATGGAAGCGCCGGCCCCAGGCGGCGACCGCCTTCCGATCCCGGCCGGCCCACAGCGACAACGTCCGCTCCTGCAGGTCGCGGGCGGCAAGCAACCGGAGCCGGCGCAGGCCGAGCGCGCCAAGCAGCGCCGGAGCCCGAAACGGCCGTTCCCGCAGCATCCGGCGGAAAAGCAGGTGCCACGAATTGCCGTCGATGACCGTCCCGTCGAAATCGAAGATCGCGAGTTTCATGCTTCCTTCGCCTGGCGCCTCACCGGCGCGCCACGCGTCGGCCGAATTGCGGTTCCTGGGTTCATCGGACCGGCGGGACTTGGCGCCGCATCTCCGCCCGGGCGGCGCTCCGTTCCCGGCTGTCGGCGGACCAGGGCATGCGGCAGATCCGGTCGAACAAGTAGAAATCCGCGAGCTGCCGCGCCTCCGGCATCGTGGCGGCCAGGACCGCCGTCCGGATGGAGTCGGCGGCCACACCGCGCTCGATCAGCGCCGCGCGCACTGCCATCAAGGTGCGCCCGGTGTCTGCGGCATCGTCGACCAGCAGCACCCTGCATCCGCCCGGGATGGGCGCCCCGGCCCACTCAACCTGACGTGCGCCGCTGCCATGGATTCGGCTGCGCTCCTCGGCCCGCCGGAGCACATCCTTCAGCCAGCGCGGCAGCAGCGCCGCTAGCGGCGCGAGAAGGCTCTTCAGCCCGGCTCCAGTCCGCCGGGCCCGCACCGCCAACGCCGGCACACCGAACTCACGGCACAGTGCACAGGCGGGCAACCGCGCGCCGGTCTCCACGTAGACGATCAGCTCCGGCGCGAATCCGGCGGCGCGCACGCGCCCGGCCAGTTCGGCCGCCAGCCGTTCGAGATCCGCCAAGCGGATCTCCGGCACGGCCTCGTTGCGTGTTGATGGGTTGGGCACGTCGTTTTCGGCGCGAGCGTCTGTCCGCGCGCTGGACAACCCGAGTGCACACCGTCCCCACGCAGGTGTCAGCGTCCTTTTTCCGACACTGGACCGGCGACCTCGCGCCGGACGGGGAAGCGTTCACGCCCCCTCCGGCTCAGCGGTCGAACCGGCCGGGGCGCGCCTCGCCCTCTCCGTCCGCACCGGCTTCCACCCGGCATCCGGCTCCGCCAGGCGACGATCATCGCGGCGCGGTTGTCACCCACGCCCCTCCGCGGCCGCCAGCTGCGCCACCCAGCCGGACAACGTCCGATAGCGGGCGTCCCAGCTGTTCGCCTGCGCCAACGAGATCCGCCGCGCCGCCGCCGCGGGCGTGTCCTCGGCCAACGCCGTCTCGACCGCGCGCACATACTCGTCCGCCGTGCGGGCGAAACTCATGACACCCGAGAAATCTCCGACCAGCTCCGGCAACGGCGCAGCGACGATCGGCCGGCCCGTGGCGAGACATTCGTAGGTCTTCGCCGGCATCACCGCCTCCGTGTAGGCGTTCAGCACGTAGGGCAGCAGCAGCACCTGCGCTTGCGCGATCCAGTCGGCCAACCGGTCGTGCGCCTGCTGGCCGACCAGCTCGACGTTGGCCGGGAAGCGGCCCGGCGTCTTCACCGGACCGACCAGAATCACCCGCCACGCCGGGCGCAACGACGCCAGCGCGGCGATGGCCTCGAAATCGAGGTGCTGGCGATGCAGGTGGCCGTAGTAGAGCACCGTCGGCGGCGTTGCCTGGGGCGTTCGCTGCGCGACGGACGCGAACCGTTCCACAAGGGCGCCGTGCGGCAACCGCTCCAGCCGGCGCGCGCCGACGCGATGCTTGGCTTCCAGGGCGCGGCTCGGCACCACGGTCAGATCCGCCCGCCGCAACCACT